>NZ_JABUZF010000021.1:0-5342 GCF_014897885.1 Halomonas sp. 3D7M
GGAGGAGTCCATATACGCGCTACATAACTTATTGAGTCCTTAGGTTTTGTAGTGCGGTGTAAGCGTCAGCGCACCCGCAAAAGCAGCGCGGCTTTACAACAAATCCATTGCGTTATTACGTTTCTCTTCGCGTAGCTTATCCCTTGCGATATAGAGCGCGGCTATGGCGCGGGCTTCGTGGAAGTCGTCACGTAATAGCAGTGCCGGCAGTTCTTCAATGGCATGGGTTTCGACAATCAACGGCTCTGGCTCGTCGCCCGGCAGGCGCTTGGGATAAAGATCGGTGGCGATGAGTACCTGCATGCGGTGGCGCATATAGTTAGGCGCAAGCGATAACTCCACCAGCGGTTCAATGCGATGCGCGCCAAAGCCGCACTCTTCCATTAGCTCGCGGTTGGCTGCAGTGACAATATCTTCGCCGGGATCAACTAGCCCCTTTGGCAACGTCAGCACATAATCTTCAAAGCCCGCCGCATATTCACGAATAAGCAGTACATGCTCTGGATCGGGCATGGCAATAATCATTACCGCGCCTCGGTCTGCGCCGGTTAAACGTTCAAACTGGCGCTCTTCACCATTAGAAAAGCGCAAGTCAAGCGACTCAATCTGGAATAAACGGCTTTTGGCGACGTTGGTTCGCGCCAAGATTTGCGGCTTTTTCAGGTAGTCATGTGGGGTATTGCCTGTTGAAGCGTCGTGGAGTGACATCATGCCTCCGTGGCTGCAAAAAACGGGTTACGCTACAATAGCATGCTTACTCTTTCATACTGGAGCGGCAATGATTGATTGGCGCGAGATTGATACTGTCCTACTCGATATGGATGGCACGCTGCTGGATCTGCACTTCGATAGCCATTTCTGGCTAGAGCACCTGCCAAAACGCTATGTTGAGCTTCATCAGCTAGACGCAGCGAGCCAAGAAGCGCTGCGTGCGCGCATTATCGGTGAACAGGGCACGCTGAACTGGTACAGCCTTGCGTACTGGAGCCGCGAACTTGGGGTGGATATCGTGGCGCTGAAACGCGAAGTACAGCACTTGATAGGCCTGCGTAGTGACGCACTAGACTTTTTAACCTGGCTGAAGCAAACCCACCCCCGTGTCATTCTAGCGACCAACGCAGACCGTGCCAGCCTCGCGCTAAAATTACCGCTGACAGGGTTGGAAAACTACCTCGACGCCATCATCTCATCAGAAGATGTGGGGGCTGCAAAAGAGGAGCAGGCTTTCTGGTTTGCGCTTCAAGAGCGAGAACCGTTTGATTCAGCGCGTACGCTGTTTATCGATGATAACGCACGCGTACTCGAAAGTGCCCGTGAGTTTGGTATTAAACACTTACTGGGTATTAAGCAGCCAAATAGCCAGCGGCCTGAAAAAGAACTGCAGGAGTTTATTGCCCTAGACCGGTTTGCCCAACTGCTGCCAGATAACCTGCCAGGGCAGCGAGGAGAGCGTTAATGAGCGACAGCGTTCGCTTGGATAAGTGGCTATGGGCCGCACGGTTTTTCAAAACCCGTGCCCTGGCTAAAAAAGCGATAGAAGGCGGTAAAGTTCACTATGACGGTGGCCGCGTCAAAACCAGCAAAAATGTCGAGCTGGGGGCGCTTATTCGCGTTCCCCAAGGGTGGGATATTTTTGAGGTGGAAGTGATTTCGCTTTCCGACCAGCGTCGCGGCGCGCCAGAAGCGCGTAAGCTCTACGCTGAAACCGAGGAAAGCGTGCAACGTCGAGCCAAAGAAGCTGAAGCTCGTCGTCTCATCAATGAAGCCATGCAGCACCCACTCAAACGCCCTGATAAAAAACAACGGCGTGATATCCAGCGCTTCCAGCGCCAACAGGGCGATTAAACACGCATTTATTCGTCATGGCGGTAAGCCTTCTCTCTACTTCTCCGGCGGTTTCCTTATGTCTGATCAAATCCAACGTTTTATGTTTGACCAAACCAACGTGCGTGGTGAAATCGTCACGCTCAGCACTGCCTATCATGAGGTGTTAGACCGTCACGCCTATCCACCAGCGGTTAATGAATTGCTGGGTGAGCTGCTGGCGGCGGTCGCTTTGCTAACGGACACGGTAAAACTAGACGGCACCTTAAGCATTGAAGTGCGTGGACGAGGCTCGCTTGCACTCTTAATGGCCGAGTCCAACCCCGGTGGTGAGCTGCGTGCGATCGCGCGAATCGCGGAAGACGCTGTGCTGCCCAGCGAACATGCCAGTTTCCGAGAGCTGGTGGGTGAAGGCCAAATTGTGATTACCCTAGATCCAAGGGAAGGGCATCGATATCAAGGTATTGTTGCGCTTGATCACGCTACCTTGGGGGGCTGCCTAGAAGCCTACTTTGGCCAATCAGAACAGTTGCCAACACGCCTTTGGCTCGCGGCTGACGGCGAGCGTGCAGGTGGGCTGCTGCTTCAGCGCCTGCCCGATGCCTCACAAAATCAAGATGTTGATGCTTGGGAGCGCAGCGTTCATCTCGCTGAAACCATTAAGGCTGAAGAGCTGCTGGGGCTGGAGCAGCGCGAAGTGCTGTATCGGCTCTATCACGAAGAGACGGTTAGAGTGTTCGAGCCGAAAGCACTACGCTTTGGTTGCACCTGCTCGCGGGAGCGAATGAGTCATGCGTTGTACACGCTTGGCGAACAGGAACTGCGCGATATTTTGCGTGAAGAAGGCGCAATCGATACGCAATGCCACTTTTGCCACACGAAATATCACTACACAGCAGCAGAGATTGAAATTTTATTAGAAAATCCGGACGCGCCACCCCCGGTGATTCATTGATTGTGTAGTCGCAGATGATGGCATGAGTATTGAAGTCGTATAGGTACCGCGCTAGTCATAGCAAAGCCTATAGGATGCCTGCCGAACGGTTGTTTGAAAATATACTGCGCTGCAACACAAAATGTAGTGTCATTGTAGTAGTTTAACTACAAGATATTTGATGAAAGCCCCCGTTTCCTGGGGGCTTTCTTTTTGCCATAATGCGCCGGACTTCAGCGCACTCAGCCCATGGTATTGGAAACAATAAGCGGCTGAGATGATTTCTCAAGGCGTCGTTGACGCCCGGTAAATTCGAGACCCAGGAATCGACATGACCACGACTCAAGCCGCTCCCCAAGCCCACGTTAATCTTAGCAGCGCCGAACTGATCGAGCGCGCCGTGGCCCGTGGTGAAGGCCGCCTGTCGGCTAACGGTGCGCTGGTGGTAAACACCGGTCTGCGCACAGGGCGTTCACCGAAAGATCGCTATATCGTCGACGAGCCCTCTACTCGCGATAGCATCGACTGGGGAAGCGTGAACCGCCCGTTTGATGCTGAGAAATTTTCAGCGCTGTGGGCACGTGTAGAAGACTATCTGGGTAGCGGTGAGCACTTCGTAGCCGAACTGCATGTCGGCAGTGATAACACACACTACTTGCCCGTTCGTGTTACCACAGAAACGGCTTGGCAAAACCTGTTTGGCCGCACCATGTTTGTGCGCCCGCAGGCATACAACACAGCAGTTAAAGATGAGTGGACGATTCTAAACGCCGCGGGCTTTGAGTGTGACCCCAGCCGCGACGGCACCAACTCTGATGGCTGTGTCATTATTAACTTTGCCGAGCGCAAAGTATTGATTGCTGGTATGCGCTATGCCGGTGAAATGAAGAAAGCAATGTTCTCTGTGCAGAACTACTTGTTGCCAGAAGCTGACGTTCTGCCGATGCACTGTTCTGCAAACGTTGGTGAAGACGGCGAAACCTGCCTGTTCTTCGGTCTTTCAGGTACGGGTAAAACCACGCTTTCCGCTGACCAAGCGCGCTACCTGATTGGCGATGATGAGCACGCGTGGGGCGACGGTATCGTCTTCAACATGGAAGGTGGCTGCTACGCTAAATGTATCGACCTTTCTGAGAAGAACGAGCCGGTTATCTGGAACGCGATTAAGTTTGGTACCGTACTGGAGAACGTTGTACTTGACGATCGTCGCGAGCCGGATTATGCCGACGATAGCCTGACCCAGAACTCTCGTGCCGCCTATCCGCTAGAGCACGTTGAAAAGCGTGTACCGGAGAACCTGGCTGGTGAGCCTAACGCTATCGTCTTCCTGACCTGCGATATGTCTGGCGTATTGCCGCCCGTATCGATTCTTTCCAAAGAAGCCGCCGCGTACCATTTCTTGTCAGGCTACACTGCGAAAGTGGGCTCTACCGAAATGGGTTCATCTGAAGGCTTGGCTGCTACATTCTCTACCTGCTTCGGTGCGCCATTCTTCCCGCGCCCTGCGCGTGAATACGCCGATCTGTTGATCAAGCGGGTAGATAAAAAAGATGCTCAGGTTTATCTCGTCAACACCGGTTGGACAGGTGGTGCCTACGGCGAAGGTGGCTCACGTTTCTCTATTCCGACTACTCGCGCCATCATCAGTGCTATTCAGTCCGGCGTGCTGCGTGATGTTGAAACCCAGCACATCGATGGCCTTAACCTTCAAGTGCCTGTAGCGGTGCCGGGTGTCGACTCTAGCCTGCTCAATCCTCGCGAAACGTGGGCTGACCAAGATGCCTACGATCGTCACCTGCAAGACCTTGCCACCAAATTCGTTGATAACTTTAAGAAGTTTGAAGGTGTTAACGAGGCAATTATCAAGGCGGGTCCGCAGTTAACCTGATATGTACGATAGGGTAAAGGTTGTCGAATGTTTGGATAACTAATCGAACGTTTGGACAGTCAAGTAGTCAAAACGGGATGGTGCTAAGGCGCCGTCCCGTTTTTATGTCTATGTCCTTGACGTGTTAAGGGGGAATGCGCAAATGAAGCGTCGTCACTTTTTGGGGCTTGCTGGACTAACCGGATTGGCAGGTGTTCTTCCTGGCGTCTCGTTTGGCTTTCCGCGATTAGACCTTAAAGCAGCCCCTGGCCTTGAAAAGCTTGAATTAAGCGAAGATGAATGGCGTGAACGCCTGACTGATGAAGCCTTCTACGTGCTCCGCGAAGAGGGAACTGAGCGCGCCTTTTCAAGCCCACTGGACGGAGAGGTTGGGGAAGGTGAGTACCGCTGTGCTGGGTGCGATCTTGTACTTTTCACCAGCGCGATGAAGTATGACTCTGGCACCGGTTGGCCCAGTTTTTTCGAGCATGTTGAGGGCCATTTGTTAAGCAAGTTGGATTTCAAACTGGTGTGGCCACGCACAGAATATCACTGCGCGCACTGCGGCGGTCATCAAGGTCATGTCTTTGGTGATGGTCCAGAGCCTACCGGCTTGCGCTGGTGCAACAACGGTGTAGCACTGCGGTTTGTGCCTGCATAAAACACTATCCGCGGGTGCCTCGTTTGCTCGTCCCTCGCGAGATTCGTTACCCAATG
>NZ_JABUZF010000023.1:0-2529 GCF_014897885.1 Halomonas sp. 3D7M
ATCTGAGCATACATTGCAGCGGCTTGAAGTCGCGCTTCAACGATTGCTACAAGGACAACCTGAGAAAACACCAAATGATGGTCGTATTAATATTAGCCGCATTAATGATGAAGCTGGATTAAGTGCTGGTGCCATTTACTATTACAAAGATTTTTTAATAAAATCTAAAAAAGCTATCGAAAAAAACAAAATTAATAAAGATAATGATACTCATAAGACTAAGTCAAAGAAGCTTGATCGCCTTCGTGCCCAACGGGATAAGGAAGCTCGCCTAAAAGAAAAATACCGCTGTCAAAGAGATGAAATCAAGTCTTTTTGCGATAAAGTTATTGAAAAAAATGCCAATCTAGAGTTCTCCCTTTACGAAGCACTTGAGAGAATTGACGCCCTTCAGGCTGAGCTTAACAAGGTAAAAGTCGTAGGATTTGAGCGAGGTAAAAAGAGTTGATTCTATACATTGCCGAAAAGCCGAGTGTCGGACGCGCAGTTGCAGATGTGCTTCCCAAACCCCACCAGAAAGATGATGGGTTTATCAGGGTGGCTAATGGTGATGTTGTAACCTGGTGTATTGGTCACTTATTGGAGCAGGCTGAGCCAGATGCTTATGACCCTGAGTACAAAAAGTGGAAAAAAGAGCACCTGCCGATTATCCCAGTCGAGTGGAAACATCAAGTCAAAAGCCAAACCCGCTCACAGTTTAATGTCGTCAAAAAATTGATTAAAGAAGCTGACCAGCTGGTCAATATGGGTGACCCTGATCGCGTCGGGCAGATCCTGGTCGATGAAGTGATCAATTATTCGGGTGCCAATAAAGCAAAGCGCGAAGCTACGTTGCGCTGTCTCGTTAACGATATGAACCCTGCTGCTATTCAGAAGGCGTTGAATAATCTTCGCAAGAACACTGACTTCATACCGTTAGCAACATCCGCCCTGGCAAGGGCAAGGGCCGATTGGCTCTATGGTATTAATATGACTCGCCTTTGCACCCTTCTTGGCCAAAGCGCTGGGTACAAAGGCGTTTTGTCGATTGGCAGAGTGCAGACACCTGTATTAGGACTGGTCGTTCACCGAGACCAAGAAATCGAAAACTTTATAACCAAGCCATTTTATGAGGTCTTTATAACGCTTCAGACAGTGGCTGGTGAGTCTTTTACAGCAAAATGGAAGCCTAGTACTGCTTGTGAGCCTTACACTGACGAGGAAGGACGTGTTCTTTCACGAAAGCTTGCTGAAGTCGTTCTTCAAAAGGTAGCTGGGCATACAGGTAACGTCATCGCAGTTAAACGTGACAAGAAAAAACAGCCTACTCCCCTACCCTACAGTCTTTCATCGCTGCAAATTGATGCATCAAAGCGCTTCAATCTAAACGCCCAGAAGACTCTGGACATATGCCAAAAGTTATATGAACGTCATAAACTGATCACCTACCCACGTTCAGACTGTCGGTATTTGCCCAAAGGCCATTATGCTGAACGCCAAACAGTGGCTCAGTCGATAGCCAAAACATCGCCGGCGCTTTCTGAAAGCGTTCAAAAGGCTGACCTCGACCTGAAGAGCAAGGCGTGGAACGATGCCAAAGTAGGCGCGCACCACGCAATTATACCAACATCTAGAGCCGCCCCAGGTGATCGTCTGTCTCAGGACGAGAAGAATATCTACGAGCTTGTTGCCCGCCAGTACTTAATACAGTTTTACCCGCCGTTTGAGTATGCTGAGCATCAAATTGACAGCGAGGTGGAAGGTGGGTTGTTCATCGCCAAACAGAAGTCAGTTATTTCCAACGGCTGGAAGGCACTGCTACCACCTCAAAAGAACCACAAGCAAGACGCAGAGTTTTCGTCAGTGGTTCTTCCCAACGTGAAGTCTGGAGATCCTGTTACCTGCATCGACGGCAAAATGGATGAGAAACAAACCAGCCCCCCGAAACGTTTCACAGATGCAACATTACTCTCCGCCATGACGGGAATAGCGAGGTACGTATCAGACCCTGAAATTAAAAAAGTGCTCAGGGATACAGATGGGCTCGGCACGGAAGCCACCCGTGCAGGGATCATCGAGTTACTGTTCAAGCGGCAGTTTCTGACAAAGAAAGGTAAGGAGATCCACTCGACAGAGGTAGGAAAGCATCTTGTGAACAGTCTGCCTAAACGAATGGTCGTTCCTGATATGACCGCACATTGGGAGTCTCAGCTTGAAGCTATCAGTGAAAAGCGGATGCGATACGGGCATTTTATGCAGCCCCTCACTGATGGTCTGAAAGCGTTAATCGCTGAAGTAGAGGGTGGTGATTTCTCGGCTTTACGTGGGATGGGTAAGAAGCCGATGCGAAAAAGAAAAGCAGCTAGAAAAAAATAGCGCTTCAAACACCACTCTGTGTGTTCACTTTCGATTAACCAAATACGCAAACCGTTGGCTAACACATTCGAGACGCTGCTCACCCTCAACGACGATGACCTCAACACAATACTGCCCTGGCACTGGAAAGAGACCTTACCCATCTAAGCGAGGTTAGTGGCTCGCTTATATTCG
>NZ_JABUZF010000025.1:0-10231 GCF_014897885.1 Halomonas sp. 3D7M
CATGGCTACACGTGGTAAGCCATGGATGAAAATATTGCTGCTGGGCATACATCTGTCGCCGCCGTGGTAAACGGCTGGTTAGAGAGCCTCGGCCATTGCCGCAATATGATGAATGGCACCTTCACCGAAATGGGCATGGCCAAGGCCAGCAATGCTGATTCGCGCTATACCACCTTTTGGACACAGATGCTGGGGAACCCCCGCTAGCCCTTCTTAAAACCCACCGTAATGGACCGCTGAAATCGCGTTCTTTGGCGAACCATCCACCAGCTTGGTGCTGTAAGTTAAGTACACAAAGGTTTCGGTTTCAGCATCGTGCATGCGCACCACGCGCATATTCTTAAACAACGCAGAACGGCGCTGGTTAAAGACGACCTCTTGCTCGTCTACCTCGTCAGGGTCGAAGACGATCTCTCCCGTTTGCCGACAAGCCACGCTGGCCTCGCTAGCTTCCTCAGCAAGCCCTACCGCACCTGAAATCC
The DNA here is from genome assembly GCF_014897885.1 of Halomonas sp. 3D7M. Classification (NCBI taxonomy): domain Bacteria; kingdom Pseudomonadati; phylum Pseudomonadota; class Gammaproteobacteria; order Oceanospirillales; family Halomonadaceae; genus Halomonas; species Halomonas sp. 3D7M. The sequence continues at coordinate 483 of NZ_JABUZF010000025.1, forward strand.
CGCCCACCTGAGAGTAGGAAAGATAGCAGGAAATCCCCTGTACTTTTGGGTCGTCAAAGCGCTCCACTTCAATCGTACTGTTCGGGCCGATCAACCTAAACTCCGTTCGCACGCTGCCAATATGGGCATCCTGCGCCAAAAGCGCAGTAGGCAGCAGTAACGAAGACATCATCACAATTGACGTAATGCCAATAACGGGTTGGAAACGCATAGCAATGTCCTTAGCAGGTGCAGCAGAAACGGCAAACCAAGAGCATACCTGTTACAGACAGAGCCGGGGCAGTCAAGAAAGGTTTAATATCGGAATGGAAAGCGGTGGCAAAGGAAGGCCGAAGTGGGGATTATGGCATAATTCTAAAAAATCATTCAATATCATAAATTTAAGGATGATATTAAAAACACCCCTGACTTCAGTGATAATACGGCCATCTTCAACCGCACAGGATTCAGCACTGCCATGGATCAGATCACTTTCTCCGAAGCCGAATACCAGAATAAGAAGCAAAGACCCGCCGCTAAATATTTCTGAAGCGGATGGACAGGCTGACCCCCTGGAAGCTGTTGGAGAAGTAAGGTAGTCCGTTATTATCCCAAAGGCGGGAGCGGGCGGCCGTCGTATCCGCTGACTGTCATGCCTCGCGTCCACTGCATGCAAGTGTTCTACAACTTGAGTGATCCGACCATGGAAGATGCTCTCTATGAGATCGAGTCTATGCACCACCTCGCCGGCTTAAAACTGGATCGATTGCCGGACGAGACGTCGCTTCTCAAGTTCCGTCATTGCGCGAGAAATACCTGGGGGAGTAGGGTTACTGCGCCTGTTTTCCACTCAATGAGTGGGAAACAGGCGAATATAGACAAAGAACGGGAGAAAAGTGTCTGACTTTTCGATTGTCCAACAGCGCACGTGAGAGTTGACAAGTACTGGCAGTTATTCAGATCTTCCCTAGGAAAGCACCTGAGAAAGCCAGAAAATGTTCGCTGACGTGGCGTTCGAGCCACATCGATAGCGACTGTTCAGCGGTTTCCTAGAGTCGATTGGCAGATGATCACACAAATAATCAAGTTAACTTGTAGTACCATGCAGTCTTCCCCACACTGCGCATTATAAGGAACGTTGTAATGAATTGGGTTATCTTGGCTGTCATAGCTGCTTTAATTTTACTTTACTTTTGGTATGCCGCTATTGTTTCTCGACGTAACGCGGCTCAGGAAGCTTTTTCAGGGATTGATGTCCAGTTGAAGAAACGCACCGACCTGATCCCCAATATTTTGAAAATTGCCGCTCGCTTCATGGAGCACGAGAAGACACTACTCACTGACATTACTCAACTGCGCACGGAAGTGTTAAAAGCGGCAAAGGCAAACGACCGCGAAGGCGCCGAGAAGAGATTCGAGTTAGAGGCGGCTCTGGAAGACAAACTGTCGGGACTAATGGTGGCGGTTGAAAACTACCCCGACCTTAAGTCTCACACCAACATGCTGGAAGCTCAGCGAGCATATGCGGATGTAGAGGAGCATATCTCAGCCGCTCGACGTAGCTACAATGCCGCGGGACGCCGGTTCAAGGATGCCATCCAGATCTTTCCGGGGACATTGATTGCGAAGGTAATGGGCTTAGAGCCCTTGCCGTTCTTCGAGGCATCTAAAACCGATCGCGCACCGGTCAACGCTGACCATTATCTCAGCTCATGAGTATTCTGAAGACATTTTTTCAGGCTGGTGAGGCGCTCAAGCAGCTAGGCAGCGGGACGGCCTTCCAGCACCCTGAGATAACGACCGAGTTATCCGACGACATCCGCGCGACGATAGAACGAGATGTCTTACCATTGCTAGAACCACTAGAGCAGTTCAGGCTGGAAAAGCTGGCGAGCAAGACACGTCGCAAGACTTTGTTTCGGCGCCTTGGCTGGTTGCTTTGGTTGCCATCGCTAGCGCTAGACCTCTTCATGCTGGTGTCTGGCGAACCTACGCTCTACACCCTGTTTGTAGTCGGCGGACTGGGCGCCTGGGTTGTCTACCCGGAGCTGCAGTACACGCGGCACTACAAACAAAAGCTTATCCCGGTACTACTCCAAGCCTTTGGCGATCACACCTACGACAAAGATGGTTGTATAGACCTAGAAGCCGTCAAGTCATTCGATATTTTGCCGCGTTTTTCGAGTAAGAGCAGTGAAGACTACATCAGTGGCAACATCGCAGGCGTCCAGTTTGAGTTCTGTGAGTTAAAGCTCAAACGCCGCGGCAGAAAATCAAATACCACAGTTCATGGTGGCGGAGCGCTTCTCATCGTCATGCCCTTCCAATTTACTGGATATACTGTGGTAGATACCGACTACGGCAAGGTTGGCAACCGCCTGGTATCACCACTGGCCAAATCCAGAGTAGCGCTGGAAAACCCAATGTTCGAGGACCGTTTCGAGGTCTACGGTTCTGACCAGCAGTACGCCCGCTATCTTCTGTCACCGAGTTTAATGGAGCGTATTATTGCTCTCGATGAGCTGTTCCGAGCTCGGGCCAAGGGCACGGGAATTACCTGCGAGTTCCGAGACAATAAGGCCCTATTCATGCTGTCCTATTTCGGCGACTTGCTAGATGTGGCAGATATTGACGTTTCTGCCTATGACTTGGACAAGATGCCACTGCTAGAACAGGAACTGGCCATGATCACAGATATTATTCAGCAACTAAAACTTGACTCTCTCGCTGCCAGGAATGTCGCAAGTACACGCTTGGCCGAAGGATAATGGCAACTCTGACATTTTCCCTCGACAGCGTCAGAAAGGGGCGCAGGTGGACATTAAACAGGCCAGAAGGTACGTAAAGTAGTGACAAAGAATCCAGTAAGCCCATCAGAAGGCGGCTGGCAAGGCCACCTACGGCGAGCAGTAAGACAAATAATATCAGCCCCAATAAAAAAGGACGGACACCCAATGCCTTAAGCTTCTCGAAACGAGTTTCGAACCCCAGTGCAGCCATAGCCATGGTTAACGCCATCTGTCCTGCCAATACTAGATTTTGTACCTTTCACAGTCGTAGGTTGTAGTGGTTCAATAAAACCGGACACCAACGTAGGTGGTAATATTGCCACCCTAAGCGAGGTGTCTGATGACTAAGAAACGACGTACTTTTTCGCCTGAATTTAAGCAGGAAGCTGCCAGCCTGGTACTAGATCAGGGGTACAGCTATCCCCAAGCTTGTACCTCGTTGGGTGTCAGAGAAAGCGTTGGGTCCACCAGCTTGCGGACGAGCGTCAGGGGGTAACGCCACAGGGTAATGCGTTAACTCCAGAACAGCAGCGTATTCAGGAGCTTGAGGCTCGCTGCAAACGCCTTGAGATGGAAAAAACCAGCCTAAAAAAGACCACTGCTCTCTTGATGTCGGACGACATGAATCGTATGCGCTGATAGACCAGTTGAGTGAGCAAATGCCTGTTGAAATGGTCTGTAACGCGTTTGATATTAGCCGCTCCAGTTACTACGAGTACCGCCAGCGGCGGGACCGCGTGGATGTTGAGCGTTTGGTCTTAAAGGCTCAGGTAAGCCGCCTTTTCAAAAAGAGTCGCAGCTCAGCTGGCAGCCGCTGTCGAACGAAGAAGTTCGAACAGGTAAGTCGGACGTCGGGACAGCAGTATCCCTCACAGGCGGGACTGCTGCTGCCTGTCAACTTGCGGCAAGCAAGGATAAAAGAGTGCATTGGGCAGCCTCCTCAGCATGTTGAAGTCCAGATAGGTGAACCGGGGAAAGTCAATATCGGATGCCAAGGGGGCATGACCCCGAAGCCGAATTGACTGGCGGAGCTCCCGTAGTGGTCCGCGATGGGGAAAGCCCATCACATGGCAAAGGGGAGCAGTTTAAACGTGTTTGCCAAGCAAACTACCTGACCAAACAAGGTGAAGACCTTTGATAATCAGCGAAATGCAACGCAAGCTAGCGACTTGGACAACAGCCGACTCCGATCGCCGAGTGGATCGGTTGTTGCGCCTGATAGCACAGCCTGACTGGCTAGCAGAAGCGGCTCGGATCACCCTATCTTCCAAAGGGTCACATACGCCTGGGATAGACGGGGAGGTCAAGCTGACTGCGCAGGCCAGACTGCCGGCTATTCTTCAACAAATCAGGAATGATTTACTCTCCGATGCCTATAGCCCGTCACCGGTCCGAAGGGTCTATATCCCGAAGGCCAACGGCAAGCAACGGCCACTGGGTATCCCGACCTTGCGCGACCGTATCGTTCAACGGGCCATGGTAATGGCAATGGAGCCGTGTGGGAAAGTGACTTTCATACGCTCTCCTACGGGTTCCGGCCGGAACAAAGCGTTCATCACGCCATCCGCACAGTGAAACTGCAACTGACGGATAATAAAGTAACGCGTGGACGCTGGGTCATCGAAGGGGACCTGTCCAGCTACTTCGATACCGTGCACCACCGGCTGCTGATGAAAGCTGTACGCCGCAGAATCAGGGATCGACGCTTCCTGAATCTTCTCTGGCGATTCATCAAAGCCGGCCAGATTGATGCAGGGCTCTTTCGGGCCGCCAGTGAAGGCGTGCCCCAGGGCGGTGTTCTATCACCGCTGCTGCCGAACATCATGTTGCATGAATTCGATCAGCACCTGAACCAGCGCTACCTTGGCAAAAAGGCCCGGAAAGATCGGTGGTACTGGAACCATAGTATCCAGATCGGTCGAAGCTCAGCCATCCGAGAGAACCGGCAATGGAAGCCAGCTGTCGCCTACTGCCGCTATGCCGATGACTTCGTCGTTATCGGCAAGGGCACTAAAGCTCAGGCAGAAGCGATCAGAGAAGAATGCCGGGAAATGCTGGAAGGAACTCTCAAGCTGACACTGAACATGGAGAAAACCAAAATTACCCATGTGAACGACGGCTTCGTGTTCCTGGGCCATCGCATCATCCGCAAGCGGAGCCGCTATGGAGGCATGCGGGTGGTGACGACGATCCCCCAGGATAAGGCCCGTAACTTTGCGGCATCTTTAACCGCCAAGCTGTCAGGCAATTAATGCCCCAGTCTCGGGTCAAAGTAAGACCTGGGTGCTGTATGGCAAAACCAATCAGGGGTTACTCGGTGGAGCTATTCTTCACCGACTCGTCGGTCATGGGAAGAAGCGATTCCGATGGCGTCTCCCGGAGGGTAATCCCTACCTGAGGACTGAGCCCAGAAACACTTGGACCTCTCGCTTTCCTGAAGTCGCGATGGCACTTGCCAACGCTTAAACGGCCGGATGCAGGTCTTGTTGTGAAAGCGCTGGATCACAACGTGGTCAGCCAAAGAGCGTTATGTTCCATTCCGATAGGGTAGTCAGTATGCCAGCCGCAAGTTCCGCCAAAGACTTTGGCGCTATCGTATGAAACAAAGCATGAGCCGACGTGGCAACTGCTGGGACACTCGCCGATGGAAAGGCTGTTCCGGAGTCTGAAATCGGAGTGGATACCGGCGCTGGGATATCGAAATCTACCTGAGGCCAGGAAAGACGTTAGTGGCTATCTGATGGGTTACTACAACCAGCAGCGCCCTCACTCATTTAACGATGGCATGCCTCCCGTTGTGGCTGAGGAAAATCTTAAATTACTGTTCGGGATTAGTTGACCGCTACAATCGCGACAAAAGGCGTGCAGGCGGCGTCTCTGTTCGAATTTCCCTAAATCTTCAAGCGTGCGCAGTATGCCTAGCCATTCGAGGGGCAGAATGCTTTCTATCGGCCGATTCCCTACTTTTGGGAACACATACATTTCAAGCACGCGCCTGCTGTCATTGGCACGCTTAGAACTCTCTTTCCAGCGCGGCACCATGGCAGCGTGCCACTCCATGGCCAGCACTTCAAAGGTGTTTTCAGTTGCATACTGTCGTTGGCGTTTGTCACTCTGCTTTTGCTCTACGGGGTCAATGCCTTGGGATATTAAACGTCTCATATCCGTCCGCTTTTCCCTTGCTTCGGCAAGGCGCACCTTAGGGTTGGCCAAGGCTGATCATGTTGCGTTTGCCGTTAGGGCGTGTGTAGCGCAAACGCCATCCACGGCTGCCGTTGGTTGAGATCCTAAGTGCTAATCCCATGCCATCTGAGAAGGTAATAATTTTCGTGCCGGGCTTAGTTGCGTTTATTTGTCGGATAGTTAGCGCCATGGCGGTATACCGAGTATTTCCGAATGAAGACATATACCGGAATGTATACCACTTGGCAGCGGGGTTTGGAAGGAACTGCGAGGAGCTAAAAAACAATGTATATCAGAGTATTATACTCTTTTTAGGCCTTCTCAGGACTTGCAAAGAACCCCCGTTGGCGTCCCTGGCAGGAGTCGAACCTGCGACCTGCCGCTTAGGAGGCGGCTGCTCTATCCTACTGAGCTACAGGGACTTGTGGGGCGCATAGTATAGCGTGTTGGTGAGTGTCAGCCAACCGCGCAGTTAAATCCATCCTAGCAGGCGCAGCACAAAGATACCGCTGGTGACGGTGACGCTGGCCATTAAGGTGGTTATGGCGATGATATTGGCGGCCAGCGCTACATTGCCGTTAATTGCTTTTACCATCACAAAGCTGGCGGCGGCAGTTGGGCTGGCGAAAAATAGAAATAACAGCCCGAGCTGCTCTCCAGAGAACCCCACCGCCCACGCTGCCAGCGTGGAAAGCAACGGCAGCACAATCATTTTCATACTACTGGCGCTTAATGCGATTTGGCTGCCGCTGCGCATGCTGGCAACCGAGAGTGTGGCGCCGACACAGATCAATGCTAGCGGTAACGTTAACGAGGCGAAGTAATCGCCTGAGGTAATCAGCCAACTGGGCAGTGGAATCGAAAATGCTGTGAATGGCAGCGCGGCGATCACAGAAATAATCAGTGGATTAGTGACGATATGCTTTAACAGGCTACGCCAATTTGTCGATTGCCCAGGTTGGTAGGCTGCCAGCGCCACTACCGAAAGTGCGTTATACATTACAATCACCACGCCAAGCAGCAGGCTACCGGCAGAAAGCCCGTAGTTACCGTACATTCCCGCCGCCAGTGCTAACCCTACGATGCCGCAGTTACCACGGAACGCGCCCTGAACATAAATACCGCGGTCGGCTTTAGGCACCCGATAGCTCGCCCATAGCCAACTGATCAGGAACTGGCCGAGTGTCGCGGCGGCAAAAAACAGCAGCAACGGCACATCTAATGCAACGCTTAAATCGGCTTTTATTAAACTCAAAAAAATCAGCGTGGGGAGCGTTGCTTTGAAGACGAGGGCTGACGCTGTAGAGACAAATTCTCTGTCGATCCACTTTAGGCGCTTTAAGCCGATACCGACGAACACCATGGCAAAAACAGGCAACGTGATATCCAGCGTGCGGGAAAATAGCTCAAGTAGGTTCACGAAAGCCCTCTCATTCGAATAAGCAGACGCTTATATTCTACTGTCAACCAAGGTTTGTCGACTAATGGGAATGAATAAGAGACGCAATATAGAAGGCGAACCCAAAGACCACGTGTTATTCAAATAACGACATTGGGTCTAGTGCCTTTGGCAGTTTGACCACCACACTGTCACGCCCATGCCCTTTGGCTTCGTAACTGGCGGCATCCGCTCGGGAAAGTGCCGCGTCGACGTTAGTGTCGGTCTCATCGAAGCTGGTCACGCCAATGCTCAACGTCACGGTGTACTCTTTACCGTTATGAACAACCGACACTTCGCCCACTGCTTGGCGTAGCGATTCAGCAATGCGTTGCGCCTGGCCTAAGGTACAACTTGGCAGCAACACCCCGAATTCATCACCACCTTGACGTGCCACGTGGTCACTGCGACGAACTTCCCATGCGACCACTTGGGCAATACGACGCAGCATTTCGTCCCCTAACGCATGCCCACCTTCATCGTTAATGGGCTTGAAGTGGTCAAGGTCGAACAATAGCAGCGCCGAGGGTGTGCTGGTTTTCTGAAAATCAGCAAACGCTTCTTCAAGACGACGCTCAAAACCTCGACGGTTGAGCAAGCCAGTTAATGGGTCATGCTCTGCTTCCCAGCGTTGAAGCGCTTCTTGCTCCCGGCGCTCGGTAATGTCTTTCACCACACCAACCAGACCAAGCGAATGCCCGCCCTGGGAAAGCATGACCACACGGGCGTGAACACCCAGCCATAGCATCTCTTTGTCACTGCGAATAAAGCGCAGCTGACGCATGTAATCATTGCCGGTTTTTAAGCTATGCACCCACATATCTTTCGCCCCGGAACGATCATCTATATGGATTTGCTCAAGCCAGGCTTCCATAGGCATATCAGATTCGATACCTAAAATGTCTAATAGCGCGGGGTTCATATAGGTAATGTTGCCGCCAAAGTCAGCCACAAACATTCCCTGGGGCGAGGCATTGAGCACCGAATCTAAAAATGCTTCACGCTCTTGGAGGTGCCCTACTAGCTGCTGACGCTCACCTTCAACACGATTAAAGGTGCTGGCTACTTGTTCGAGTTCTTGCATGTTGGTTGCAAGATCGACAGAAGAACGGCGACCGAGCCCCACTTCACCAATTTGTGTTTCCAAGCGATTTAATGGCATTAAAATGCGCGCTAGCAGCCACCACAAAAGGGGCATCATTAACACTGCAGCAACGCACCAAATCCACCATAGCTTATGGATAAAGCCAGATAGCGGTAACTGAGCTTGTTCAAGAGGCAAATAAAGCCCAACCACCCAGTTCGCAGGCCATACCTGGGCATAAGACTGAAGACCAATTCGACCATCAAGCAACATCCCAACGCCATCGCCCTGCCAACCATCGAGGGCTAAGTCCAACAGTGGAATAGCCGTCGCATCAAAGCTATCGTTATTAATTAGTGTTCTATTGGGGTGATATAACACTTGGCCAGAGGAAGTGGAAACCGCAGCATAACCTTCACTGCCTAGACGAATAGTAGCCAACCGTTTGAACAGCCCGCTGCTATCTAAACTAACCACCCCGCCAATGATGCCTCCGAACCGGCCTTCACTGTCTAATCGCGGCACGCTCACTAATATCATTGGCATGTCGCTTGCCCGACCAACAAACGGCTCACTGACATAAGGCCTGCGCGTGCCTTTCAGCATTTTATAATATTCAAGTTCTGCTGTTTCTAAGCCAACACGCCCCGCCACTGCTGGCCAGTCAGACACAACTTTTCCGTTGTGATCAGTGACAACAATAGCGTCAAACCACGCCAATAGTGCGTCGTTTTTGCGCAGCTCATAGCCAAGCCACCCAGGGTCGTTCGACATTCCAAGAATGTTGCTTAGTCGCTCTAGCGATTGAAAACGGTGGTCAATTTGCTGGGTTACTTCATCTGCAATCAGGTCAGCTTCGTAGCGCATGTGGGCCATATTAGCTTCTTGCACCATGGTTTTACCCACTTGCCAGGCCATTCCCAGCACCAAGCCAGCCAGCAACAGCAGCGCACACAAAAGCCCCAACAGTAGCCGGCCTTTTAAAGAACCAAGTATCAATCCACTAATCATCGATTTTTTAAGCATCAATCTTATAAAGATCGATGTTTTGCAGACAGGGGCCAGACGCACCGATCACCCTATACTTGTTGAAATTTACTGCCACTGCGTCCAATGAATCTGCCCCAATCGCGTTGTAAACCGATAACTTACCAAAATGGAATGAGAAGTGCGCGTTAGTGAAATTCAACGTGGCTGTTTTTTTGAGATGTATCATTATGTAACGAAAAACCCTCTTACCGTAAGACCACTTTAGCCCGGATTTCTCACAGGGTAT
>NZ_JABUZF010000024.1:0-1167 GCF_014897885.1 Halomonas sp. 3D7M
CGATAAATTTTGAATAGCCACTTAAAAGGAATTAGAATATGACTCAAAAAAGCGATGATAGAACAGTTAAAATGGGGATGCTGCTAGGGTTTGTTGGAACAACAGTGGTGTTTGTTTTTTTCTATAGTTCTTTGCCTCAAGTTGTTGAGGAGGTTGTCGTAGTAGAGCGACTAAAGCTCGCAATAATGTGCCTTGTTTTTCCTGTTGCACTATTTTTTTTGATGATTGTTAGAATCGGCTCTCAACGTTACGGAAACCCATCAGCGGATCCAACTAAATGTGAAGCAAATACAGAGGGGATGAAGGTTGACCTAAGAGTACTATCTAATACTCATGAGCAGCTGATGATATTCGCTATTAATACATTGGCGCTATCTGTTTTAATTCCTTATCAATTATTGAGCTTGTTGCCCATCTATTCCGGAGTTTTTGTTGCTGGTCGCGTCATGTTTTGGGTAGGTTACAGGCGTAATGTGTTATGGAGAGCGCCAGGGTTTGCAATGTCTACACTGCCTGCAGTGGTAGGATTAGGGTATAGCTGTGTTGCGGTTTTATTATCTGCATTCACAGTTTTTTAATAAAGATGAGCTTGATGTTAATTGTGTTTTTTTAACTGTCGATGTTAGCGCGAATTTTTGACTATGAGTTTAGTGAAGCTTAGAGATCTGCATGCACACGATAGGCTGGCAGTTGTATCTATGCTAGGAGATCCTGCGGTAATGAGGTTTCTGGGGCCTCGTCGTGCTCTTACAGAGGACGAGTCTGATTTATGGTTTAAGCGTGCGCTTGCCAACCCATCTCGCTTTGTTATCGCGGATGTAAATAGCGATGAATTCATCGGATTTTGCGGCATCAAAGAAATTAACGGTGTTATGGATTTCGGTTATTTCATTAGAGCCGAGTTTTGGGGGAAGGGGATTGCCGCCAAGGCCTGTGAGTTGGTCGTGGAAAAGCTAGCCACCGAGGTTGATTGGGAGACTGTCCAGGTTTTCATCACAGAGGATAATGTGGCCAGTATGAGAGTAGTCGAAAAGCTAGGCTGGCAGGTGGTACATAGCGCGATCCAGGATGGAGAGTATGGCCGATACTACCGGATCACTAGGTAACCGGTGACAAGGGATGCTTCTGAAAGTAAGGCTGTAGCAATGTAAGCGTTCATCCTACGAC
>NZ_JABUZF010000026.1:0-4633 GCF_014897885.1 Halomonas sp. 3D7M
GAAGTTTGCCGAAAAAGTACGGGCATGTCTAGTGAAGGCCGACATAAGCTCGTTGCTGGTTATTTAAACAACCGTTTGACGACGTTCGCGACACAAGGTGGTCATAGGCTTCAGCTCAGCCTTGTTGCCAGCGCCGTAACGCTTCCAGGTGCTGTACCAGCTGGGTAGCCGTTATTTCACCTTGAATGCGTGCATCTCGCACTTCTTCGCCCTGGCTAAAAAAAAGCAGACTTGGTGGGCCAAATAAGTTAAAGCGGTTTAGCAGTTCCCGACTTTGCGCATCCGTATTGGTGACATCGACCTCAATCAGGCGAAAATCGTTCAATGCAGCGACCACATTGGGGTCTGGAAAAACATCGCGCTCCATTAGCTTGCAGGAGATACACCAGTCAGCAGTGAAATTAACAAAGGCAGGCTGTTGGGCACTCGCGGCTTCAGAGAGTGCGGTTTCAAGTGCACTCAGTTCATCAACTTGCTGAAAAGCAAGCGTTGCTTGCGGCGTGCCGCTGTCCGTTGAGGCGCTGGATACCGTTAAGGGGCGCAATGGGTTGCTGCCGCCTTGGGCTGCGCCAATGACAAGAGCAATGCCCCATGCCAGTAACATCAGTCCTATTGTTTGTCGTGCTTTAGGCCAGCCTTGTGGCTGATTCATATTTAAGGCGCCCAACATGAGTGCGCTACCTATGGCCAGCGCTGCCCAGAGCAAAAGCGCCAGCGAAGGCGGCACTAATCGCTCAACCATCCAAATGGCAACGCCCAGTAACAGCAATCCGAAAGCAATTTTAACGCCGTTCATCCAAGCGCCTGAGCGCGGTAGCAGCGTTGCCCCAAAGGTGCCCACTAATAGCAGTGGCACGCCCATGCCTAGGCCCAGTGCAAATAAAACAGCTCCGCCCATGGCAGCATTTCCGGTCGAGGAAATAAACACCAACGCACCGGCAAGTGGGGCTGTTACACAGGGGGAAACCACTAATACCGATAGTGCGCCTGCCAGGGCTAGGCCTGCAGGGCCGCTTTGCTGTGCACGTGCTTGCCAACCGTCAATTTTAGCGGCCAGCCGCGGTGAAACTCTTAAGTTAAACGCCCCGAACATGGCTAAGGCAAATAGCGTAAATAGAACAGCAAAGGTAACTAGCACCGGCGCTGATTGCAGGTGGGCCTGAAGGTTTAAGCCCGCGCCAAACAGGCCCATTAGCACACCGACTAACGCGTAGGTGGACGCCATGCCCAAAACATAGCTGGCTGAGAGTACAAACGCTCGGGGCCGAGTTGGTTTTTGTCCTACGATAATGGAAGACAAAATAGGCACCATCGGTAGGACGCAGGGCGTGAAAGTAAGGCCCAGTCCGGCGATAAAAAATAACCCTAAGGCAAGAGGGAGGCTGGCGCTGTTGAGCAATGCGCTAAAGCGGCTATCTTCGCTTTGTGGGGCTGAGAATTCAGCGCTGCTATTGGTGCCCGCGGTTTGACTAATTTGCTGGTCGTCGCTGCCTTCAGCGCCTGGCAGTGCTTGATCTGCAGCGTCCCAGTCAGCAAAGGCCGTGGGGGGAGATGACTCTGAGGCGTCAAGCGATACGGTTTCCGGCGGGTAGCAAAGGCCTGCGTCGGCACAGCCTTGGAACGTCAGTTCAATATCGATCGGGCCGCTATAGGGCGGGGAAAATGGCGTTTCAAAGACTAATATGTCACGAAAAACATACACATCGCCCATGAATTCATCAGTTGTGAATGTTCCTTGCGGAAGTAGCGGCTCATCAAGGGATACAGCGTCCGTTGTGCTGCTAACGCTAAATTGGTGGCGATATAAATAATAGTCGTCCGCAATATCGATACCAATATAAATGGCGCTGCCGTCATGCCAAGCGGTAGGCTGAAAGGCTTCTAGGACAGGTAAAAAATCGCTTTGATTACTGGAAGAGGAAAACCACTGAGCATGGGCTAGCAGGGGAAGCCAGCAGAGTAACAGTAACAGACTTAAACGCTTAAAAGACAACACGAAGTATCCTTACGCAGACGTATCAGGGAAATTTTGAAATAGCATATCCTACCTTGTGATGTCAGCGTAGATGCTGCGGTGACGTGACGCGCTTCTTCATACTCCGTTAATGTTGAATCTCAGGTCTCGGAATTAAACGGCAGATAATAGAAAAGGCTGCCACATGGGCAGCCTTTAAGAGGAAGCGCGGTCTGGCGTTATCGCTCAACCCGATAGGTTAAGCTTTTTGGTAAGCCGCGACTGATTTTTCAATCGCTTTGCGTGCCGCTTCAACACCTTCCCAAGACTCTACTTTCACCCACTTACCTTTTTCGAGGTCTTTATAGTTCTCGAAAAAGTGAGCGATTTGCTGACGTAGCAGTTCAGGAAGATCAGTCACTTCTTGAACATCATCATACAGAGTGCTCAGCTTGGGGTGCGGGACGCAGACCAATTTTGCATCTTCGCCTGCTTCGTCGGTCATATTCAAAATGCCAACAGGGCGAGCGCGAATGATGCTACCCGGAGCCACGGGGTGGGGGGTAACTACCAAGGCATCCAGCGGGTCGCCATCATCGGCCAGGGTGTGGGGAATAAAGCCGTAGTTAGCCGGATAGAACATGGGGGTTGCCATGAAGCGGTCAACCAGCAGGGCACCCATATCTTTATCGATTTCATACTTAATCGGCGCGTGATTAGCGGGAATTTCAATCGCCACGTAAATATCGTTGGGCAGATCCTTTCCAGCGGGGATGTTATCGAAGTTCATCGTTTATTCCTTGGCTTGGCTTATGTAGTGCGAAGGCTAAGCAGTTGATGCATTGCATTAATGGCGGAGAATTATACGAAGTTGGCTAGTGGATTACCAATGCGACATAGGTGTGTGCCGCTAACAATGACGATGAATCCAAAAATAAGCGTCGTTTTTCGCCATCACGACGTTTGGCGGGCATCGCTTCCCTTGATCAGCGTGTATCATAACCGCTGTGTGGTTCCCATGAAGAGCCTAAAGCCTAGGAGGATGAGTTGGCGCACGCCCAGTTACTAATTAGTTATGGCCAAGCCTTTGTGGCCCCTGATCGGCGTCTACACCGTAGCTCTATGTCGGTGCGGTTGCCTGATGCGCAGCTGTTGAAAGTAAAAGGGGGTTGCGCAGTTATTAGTGACTCGATTTCTCGTAACACCTTGGCTAAACAGGCAGGTGATTTAAGTGTTCGCGGTTTTTTGGCTGACTATTACTCGACGCCTGACCACTGGGACACGAAAACGTCGGCAACCCGGGTGCTTCGTGCTCTCAATGGGTGGTGCTACAGCCAAAGCAAGCATGTTAAAGAAGGAAGTTTCGTATCTTCGCTATCCGCGATGGTCTTTCGCGAGCGTGAAGCGCACCTATTTCATATGGGGGATACGTTAGTTTTTCGATTGCGAGGCGCTGAGTTCGAGCAGCTAACCCGCGACCATGTGACCGATATTGGCGGCTATCGTTACCCCTCACGTGCTTTGGGGATGGATGGAAGCGTCGATATCGACTATACCCATCTACCGCTTAAACAGGGCGACTTTTTTGTTTTTACTACTCAGGGCGTCCGTGGCACCTTAATGCCATCTGATTACGTTCGTCTGATCCGCCAAAATGCCAGTGATCTAGACGCCGCCTGTGAGTGCCTAGCGAGCGAAGCAAAGCAGCGTGCCCAAGATAGGGGGTATGGAGGTGATCAATTTTGCTTCCAACTGCTGCGTATCGATGAGCTGCCGGAAGAGTCTGAAGATCACCCAGGGCTTATTTATGGTGACCTGCCTATTCCCCCCGAGCTGACGCCAGGAGAGCGGTTTGATGGGCTTGAGGTGCTGTCGGTGCTGTCACGTAATGCGCAATCAAGAGTTTATCGCGTCCGTGATGTGCATTCAGAGCGTGAAATGGTGATGAAAGCACCCAGCCCAGAACTCTCTTTGCGTAACGCTTATCTGGAACATTTTTTACTGCAGCAATGGGTGGTAGAGCGTGTAAATTCGCCCTTTGTCGTTAAAGTAATGCAGTCGTCACGACCACGCCGTTACCTTTATTACTTAATGCAGCACGTTGAAGGTGAAACGCTCCGCCAGTGGGCAGAAAGGCACCCACAAGCGAGTTTGGTGCAGCGTCTGGATATCGCCAATCAACTGGGTAAAGCGGTTCAAGCGTTGCATCATCGCGATATCATTCATCAGCAAATTACCCCTGATAATGTGCTGATCGACCCCCACGGCAAACTCGTGTTAGCAGATTTCAGTGCCTGCCACATGCGCGAGGTGGATGGCCATCGCCACTCGGGCGAGCTACTCCGCCAAATTGGTTTTAATGAACACACGGCCCCTGAGTACGCACTAGGTGATAGCGTAGGTCGGCGCAGTGACCAGTATTCATTGGCATCAACGGTCTATTGGTTGCTGACAGGGGCATTGCCCTATACGTTGACGCCTAATCGACTGCGCAGCCACACCGATCTTGAAGAGCTCAGCTACCGTAGTGCCCGAACAACCAATCCAGAAATATCGACTGAGCTTGATGATGCGTTACGTCGGGCTCTAGATCCTCAGCGTGCACTACGTTTTAGACGGCTCTCCGAATTTCTGCATGCCTTAAGAGTCCCGTTGGGGCGCGTGCCCAGCCGTGAGGAG
>NZ_JABUZF010000028.1:0-1955 GCF_014897885.1 Halomonas sp. 3D7M
CGAAAACTTTCGGTTAGGCACTTAGGCCATAATGAGGTTTTAAGTATATGCTTTCAACGTGTTGAAAACGCTGCTAAAACGATACCGAAAGCATCTAGATCGGCAATATGGAGATTATGTAAACGTCCGCTCTACAACCTCGACATTGAATCCCTCTGATTCTTCGGGAGGCTCAAAGAAACCCGTTACCATCCTGAAAACTTCCTCGGTATCGAAGCTCGCCCGCTCAGGCTGCTCCCTTTGGCGCTGTTTCAGCTGTTTTAGACAAACCTCGTCTTCTGCCATCACATAGTACAGTTCGTGGGGTATCCCGCGTGGCGAGTAGATATCCTTAAACCATGCCCTTTGCTTCCTGGTATTGCCGGGGAAATCTAGAACCACAGTGGTGCCTGCCAAAAGTATTTGCTCAACGTGTTCCCTAAGCAATGGCTTAAGGCGTGACGAGTAGCTGATGTAGTCGTTGAAATCGTTGATTTCGCCAGGAAAAAGAGCAGATAACCAGTCATCCTCTGAAAGCAGCACGGCGCCGCGCTCACGCGCAATGCTGGCAGACAGCGTGCTTTTTCCAGCGCCCATCTTTCCGCAGAAAAATATTAACGTTCCATAAGAACTCATTTCTTACTCTTTTAACTACGCCTACTGCGTTTCTAATCCCTGCATCCATAACAGGCTTAATTGCTCAGCAGAAATGCCTAAAGTCGCTGGCTGAGACTCAAGTTGTGTTCCAAAAATCCTCTCGGCTACCTGTCTTCCAACGGTTTGAGCTGAGGATGTCTTAACGATTCGCTGCTGATAAAAACTTGTCAGAACACTTTCCAACTCACCTTGCTCTCCCAAAAGCCTGACAAGATGCCACGCATCTTCCAGCGCTTGACATGCTCCCTGCCCAGATGTTGGTAAAGACGCATGGGCCGCATCTCCAATAATGACAACATTGTCTTGATGCCAATAAGGCAGGGGATCAAGATCATGAACAAAAATGCGATTGAGCGATGCTGCATCATAGAATTTCAGCACGTTGCGTACCGGGTCAGGCCAGCAGCGAAAACGCTGATGCAGCTCATCATACCAAGCAGATAAGGGCCGTTGTTTATCAATATCGGCATTCCATGCGCCAGCCCAGAAACATAGCCCATTATTCATAGGGACAATTCCAAACCGCTCACCCAAGCCACGAAAATCATGGATGGCGTTATCTAAAACACCTTCATTCAACTGACTGATACCAATGATATTAATGAATCCTTGATAACGGGGGCTCACCTTTTCGGCATATAGCGTGTGACGCACCACCGAATTCATTCTCCCATCGGCTCCTACCACCACGTCAAACTCTTGCTTTAATCGGTCAATATCCTGCGCCGTCATTGGGCAACCAAGGTGTATTTTTACCCCCAAATCATCCAACCTCTTGGCCAGTATGCCCATAAGATCACGGCGCAATATTGTTATACTGGAGAAGCCACTCCGCAGGTTCACTTCCTCAATATCAAGCTCACCCTGCCAAACGCCAAATTGATCAAACTGACGCATTAAACGGGGAGCACCACCCAGGTGTTTTAGCTCTTTTTCCACCCCCATCTGTTGCAGAACAAAAATTGCATTTGGCCATAAAGTCACGCCAGCACCAATGGACGAGACCTTACTGTCACGCTCATACACGCTCACTTGATAGCCTTGTTGTGTGGCGAGTATTGCCAGCGCTATTCCAGCCCCCCCTGCACCAACAATGGCAATACGATTAGTGTTTTTCATCGACCCTACCTCAATAGTTAAATTCGGTAGAGATTGTCACAAAGCCACTCTCGGGGATAAACACGCTATTATTGCGTTATTAATCCCATTTTATGAGAGAATCTATGATTGAAAAAATCGAGCTTCAATGGCTACTGAGCTTTCAGGCGGTATATGAACAGCTGAGCTTTAAGCGTGCGTAAGCGTTCATCCTACGACGT
>NZ_JABUZF010000030.1:0-6842 GCF_014897885.1 Halomonas sp. 3D7M
CTTCCAGTGCCTCAACGATCGCAATCGCCCGCGCACTTGAAAGCGCCCAGTTGGACGAAAACTCTGGGGTATTGATGGATTGGCTATCAGAGTGCCCCTCCACCCATACTTCCCCCTCGAAGCGCTGAATGGTATCCATCAACGACCCCACTAGCGTTGAGCCCCCTTCTGTCAACTGAGCATCGGCAGAGGGAAATAGCAACCGATCTTGTACACGCAGGCTGATCCCTTCGGCGACCCGGGAAACTTCAACGCCTTCCAAATTAGGTAGATACGTCGAGGCCTCCACACGCTCAGCCAATCTCTCATCAAGTGCTAATGCGCTATTCATCGCCACATCAGACACTTTTTGTACATTAATAGGTGGACGGTCGGTGAGCACTACCATGTAATCCGCCAACGGTGAAACAGCCTGACGCTCATCGGTAGGCAGCAGCAACTGCGGAAGACTACTAGTGACAGCCGATGTCTGCGTATCTATCGAGTCTTCTTCAATCCGCGCCAATAAAGGTGGCGCCTCCACAACAGCAGTGCGAGCTTTAGGCAACCCTGCCACACCCAACGCAGCGCTAATCGCAAACGGGCTGAGCGTATCACTACTAGGTGATACGCCGAGTACCGTGCGCTGCTGGCGGACTTCAGCAAGCGCATCCGGCAGGGGTATTTCTCTAGCAGGCGATGACTCATAGCCGTACTCATCGGCTGTTTCTTGCTGAAACAATGATGGGCTTGTCACATTTGCCGCAGCAATAATAATAACGAACAAGGCTACCAGTAGCGTCATGATGTCAATATAGCTAATCATCCAACCGCTATTACTTTCATCTTCTGGATAGGCAGTTAGCAGTGAATCATGGCGCGGACCAGCGCGGTGGTCTTCAAGCATGGGAGTTTTCACTCATTCAAGTTTTTAACCTCGTGGCCGATATAGGGTAAGCGTGGCAAACTAGTCTATCAAAAGCCGTTTCGTAGCGAGAAGGAACAATCAGGTGCGCACCCGACCTATGTCATCAAGAACTGCTTCATTATCGACAATGTCACCATCCATGGTTCAACTATTGCGCCCTGCCTGTATTGGACTGGCGAGCCTGATGCTAAGCGGCTGCTTTTATGCCAACACATCGCAGGCCCCCATTGCGACTACCTACCCTTATAGTGAGCAGCAGCGCATGCAAGCGGCTCAGCACTGGGAAGTGCTAGCCCAACACGAAGCGGCAGGCATTCTTCGCAGTGAACGGGTTCGCTTTAGAGACCTCCATATTCCAGCGCAAGAGCATACGTCAGTTAGCGCCTACTATGGTGGCGAATTTGAACGTGGCTTTCGTACGCTATTAACAAGCGAACTGGTGTCGCGTGGTGGAAGCGTGATGACACACCCCAGCACTGGCGGCGCCACCGTCCAAGTAGACGTTGAAGTTGTTGAGCATCGTGATCGCGGCTATATACGCCCACCGTTTGGTGCTTACACCGCCCTTGCCGGTGGCGTGACCGTGGCTAGCATGGCACTAGGAAACTGGAGCGAACCTGCACTTGCATTAATTCCCGCAGCGATGGTGGCAGATACGACCAGCGGCAGTTGGACTTATGAGGGCAAAGAGGAGGTTATCATCACTACCCAGATCGTTGATAATGACCGCATTCTCTACTCCTCTTCTAATATTTATTACATAAATGCTGGTGATCGACGTCACTATGCGCCACATCGTGTTCCTCAAGCGCCTGCAACCCCTACTGTTTCTATCACCAATACTTGGTAATTACATGCTTTCACTCTCTTCCTCTCTGTCTCCACTGCGCGGCTTAGCAGTTGGTGCACGCCTACTTATCGCTGCGTTGCTTATGCTGTTTTTGGCTGGTTGCACTGCACTTGGCAATAACAATGGCACGCGAAATGCCGAGCCTCAGCCAGATCTCTCCGAACTAGCTCATGAGGCTGCCGCGCAAATGGTCGCCAGCAACCCGGACCTTACACGCCACAGCCCGATGATTGCGGCTACTTTTGTAAGTATTGATAACTTAAGCCAATCGTCGACATTTGGCCGTATTAGCTCAGAAATTATGGCGTCTGCTCTCGCAAGGCAAGGCATGCAGGTGCGCGAAGTCAAGATGCGTGACAGCATGTTTATTGAAGAAACCGTTGGTGAATTAATTTTATCCCGCCAAGTTCAACGTCTTAGCGCCCAGCACAATGCACGCTCGATACTGATGGGTACTTATGCACAAGGCCAGGACTATCTCTATGTGAGTGCACGAGTCGTTCGCGCTGGTGATGCGATGGTGCTTGGCAGCGCTGACTTTAAACTGCCGCTGGATAATAACACCCGCAGCTTATTGGAAGGTCAAGGCGGCTGGTAATTGATTCACCGCTTGCCGCGATACGAATGAAAAGGATGAACATGCCCACCCGCACAAGCAAACCACTTATCGTGGCCACTAGTCGCTTGATAAAGCTATGCGCAAACATTACCAAGCTGCTTAGCTATATTTTTCATGCCGTGCTGCCGAACAAGCGCTTCACGCTGCCAGCCTATGCCGCGCCCTGGCTGAAACCTAAAAACAAGTCGACTATTCCTCGTATTATTTGGCAGACCAACTTCACTAATAGAGTGACTCTTCCGGTTTACTTGAATTACTTGTTTAATCGTCTCATGGCCCCTCGTTTCGAATATCGTTTCATGATTACCGACGCGCGGAGTGACTTCATTAAAGAAAATTTCGACGACGCCCTGTTCACCAGCTATTCAAAGTTACAAATTGGTGCGGCGCAGGCTGATTTTTGGCGCCTCATGGTGCTTTACAAATACGGCGGCGTTTACCTTGATATTGACGCACATGCCATCTGGCCGCTTTCCCGTGTTGTCCCTGGTGATATTGACGAACTCTACGTCACGACCCGTAAAGGTGAGCTGAGCAATTACTTCATCGCCAGCAAACCAGGTAACCCCAACCTACGCAGATTGATTGATCAAGTGCAGCAAAACATTGAAGAGAACACTCTCACCAACGTGTTTGAGCTCACTGGTCCTGGCGTATTCATTCAGCTATTAGATCAACGCACCGTCCCCACAGTGTCATACCGTCACGCCTGCAACCAAGGCAATTTTACTAACGAGCACTTCCAGTATATTGATAAAAAAGCGGGCAAATGGACAAGGGAGCAGAAAGAAGTTGCAATTGTCGCTTCTGAAACCGTAGAGCAATCCACAACTTCGCCGCATAAAAACGACTCATAAGTTAATAAACGTCGGCCTATATCCAGCCACAGCTGGTAATAAACCGACGTTTAGACGATTCAGCTTTATAGCATTTTTCTAGCCTTGAAATGCTCTACTGTAAGCACTGTAACATCCCCATATAACAGCTAACCAAAACGCATAAAACATAGCGCCGCTATTATGGGCTAAAAAGGTTTGGGATAGCCCAAAGTCAATGAACGCAACCGGAAGCAGCGTGCCCGCCACCGCTAATGTTCGTATTTGCAGGTTCTCGTGCACCACTCCAGAGGCAAACATTTTAAGCGGCACCATGTAGAGCATTACAAGCACAGCCAACCCCACTACCCCTCTCTTAGCCAGCGCATCGATAAATTCATTGTGCGCATGGCCAAATTGAGCCGCCACTGGAGAGATACTGTGTTGCTGCCCCAAATTAAGCATCGCCGCTTCATACCCCGACTCTCCCCAGCCTAGCAGCGGACGCTGAATAATTAATTGCGATGCCCCACGCCACATTTCAAAACGTAGCCCAAGAGAGGTATTGCTCTCCTCGCCTGAAACATAGAGGCTGATATCGCTAATCGCCGAATTAACGCGCTGCTGAACCCCCGTCTGAGGCAGTACAAATACCAACGTAGCCAGTGTCACAACCAGCCCAGCCACACTCACTTTTAGCGCCAACGGCAACTGACGGCCAAAACCACGATAAAGAACATAGCCAATGACAGGCAGACCCACCCAACCACCACGGCTACCTGACATCAGCGAACCCAGCATTCCCAGCAAAGCCCCTAGCAACAGTAAAACTACCCAAATTACGCGCTGACGCTGAAGTACCGCCCAGCCCAAACCTGCTAGACACAACACGCCCATTAACATGCTTAGATTGCCAAACTGGATGGGATGTAAATAGCCGCCAACACGCTCTATTCCATTGCCAAACCGTTGCCATAATGCCCAGCTACCTGCCCCTATTGCCCCCAGCGACA
Organism: Halomonas sp. 3D7M; assembly: GCF_014897885.1. Classification (NCBI taxonomy): domain Bacteria; kingdom Pseudomonadati; phylum Pseudomonadota; class Gammaproteobacteria; order Oceanospirillales; family Halomonadaceae; genus Halomonas; species Halomonas sp. 3D7M. The sequence continues at coordinate 4,205 of NZ_JABUZF010000030.1, forward strand.
ACCCACTCCATAACCATGCTTGGCGTGGCGGAAAGCGTAAAATGAGTAGCAATACCGGAATAGCTAGTAAAAAGCGTAATGGGCGATCAAAGCCTTTAGCGCCTAGATCTATGATGGAAAGCCCCCCCACGACAACTCCGTAGACCACTAAGGTCAGGATTATTCCGTAGTCTTTCGAGGTGAGTGAATAAGGCGATTGCAAAAACAACAGGGAAATGCTGACAAGTAATAACAACAGAGGGCCAATGGAGTAACCAGACGGAACAATGAGAGCCAAGGCTCCCATTAGAAACACTGCAACCCCAGTAACACTTCTTAGTGATTCAGAAGGAAAAAAAAGATGACTAAACATAAAGGTAGGCGACCCAGCGATTATATGGAAACCACAAATAGTAGCATAACCACCCTGAGAGCCTATTTACCACATTGTGTAACTGCCCGTGACTGAGTAATTTTTCAAAAAGATATCATCGCGGATATACAAGTGGACCAATAAAAACTCAAAGCGCCGTCCGCAAAACTGGCCAAAGACATCAAGTCCGAGAAAGACCTCGGAGCCCTCACCCAGCAACTCGAAAACTCACTGTTGAAACCGCGCTCAATGCCGAATCGTATGAACACCTCGGTTATGAGAAACATGCTCCGGCAGGTCGAGGCACCAGCAACAGCAGTAATGGCCTCTCTGCCAAACGACTAACAGGCCAGCATGGCGACGTACCGATTGAGTCACCCCGTGGCCGGGACGACTCTTTCGAGCCTCAGTTCATCCGCAAGGGGCAGTTCAGACTACCCCTTGCGGATGAACAAATCCTGGCATTGTATGCTAAGGAATTGATCAGACGAGATATCGTGGGCATCTTAAAAGAGATGTACAACCCGAGCATCTCGGCAACGCTGGTTTCCAAAGTGGCCGAGTGTGTAATCGATCAGGTTTACGAGTGACAAAACCGACCTGTTGATCCAATCTGCTCCATTGCTGATCTGGACTGCATCGTTCTGAAAATTCGTCAGGACAAGAAAGTGATTAACAAACTCCTCTACCTGGCTCTGGCCATCAACATGAAAGGCCAGAAGGAGCTGTTAGGTGTGTCGCTGGCCGATTCCTAAGGCGCGAAGTTCTGGCTATCGCGACTCACCGAGCTGCGAAGTCTTAGAGGACATCCTAATCGCCGGTGTGGACTGCCTCAAAGGCTTCCCGGATGCCATTGCAGCAGAATACCCTCTACAAGTCATTCATTCCGAATGGTCTTCAAAGCGGGCCTTAAGCCACGAGCAACTCCTGGGAAAGAGACTCAGAGGTACCAATTATGGGCGAAGTTTCCATAGGCGTTTCCAGTCCCGCGACTGCCTATTCTTGATGAGAATCTTCGCTCTCGCCTGCCCATTCGATCTCTTCTGCATAAATTTCGTCAAACGCGACCCTCTCGCCACGATCAGGTATCAGTGTTGCTAAATTGGGATCAATGCCATCGAAGCCGCTTTGCCCCATCGCCTCTATAACGCTAAGCATGCTCAGCACACCTTCAAGCACTACCGCGCTTGAGACCGCATCAAAATCAAGCTCTAAGCCTTCAAGCGCTTTTAGGCTCAACTCTTCCAGGCCACGTTGCTCAATAAGCAGTGTAAGAATGCCATCAATACCAATTCCGTTTCGAGCTATCTGAGGCATATCACCACCTGGAAAAAGCGACAAATAGCCATAATCAAAATCTTCAAGACCTTGAGATATCGCCACTGCTGCCTGCTGTGCTGTTGCAGTAATAGCAGGGGCAACGTCATCGTTGGTTGGCCACAAAATCGATATCGTTTCGAGCACGCCTGATTCGTTCATATAACTATTCTGGTTATGGTAATCAAGCATTAGTTCAGGCTGAAATGTTTCCAACGTCTGCTGAACCGCAGTAGCTTCTGGGATCAATGATGCATCAATAACTTCACTGGAATCCCATGTACGGTTGAGATCAATATCTTCAGCGTTACGACGCGGATCAATGGTTGTTTCAGGGTCTAATTCACCGGCAACGAGATCCTCCCAGCGCTCAAAACCGTCAGGATTGACTCTTGGCATCACGGCTAACGTCACTTGCTCACGTAACGCTTGAGCAGCTTCGCTGTCACCACTCAACCACTCTAGCAAATGCATAGCGGCTTCTGTCCCGGTTAGTTCATCACCATACTGTTGCGTCACTATCATTAACTTACGCGGCCCTTCTCCGACCGTAGCACTGTATAAAGGCCTACCCTCCACAGACTCACCTTGCGTTGTGTACCGTTAACCTCCTATGGCTTCTTTCCGGCCGGAGCCCCCACCGTTGGGCAGTGACGCCCTTGCCAGCCGGACTGCCGTCCCCTCAGCCGGGGTGACGTCACTTTCTTTCAGGTAACCGGGTTTGCTGGCTTCGCCGGGCAAACAAAAAGCCAGTCAGCGTTAGCTGACTGGCTCTAGACAAGATATCACTGCCTGACCACTAATTATCCCGGCTTATTCATGAGGCCGACCTGAAAACGAAGATAGCGGATGGTATTCTCTTGAAAATTCAGTGTGTTCCGCCAAGAATCTGAACCAAGAGAGCCATCCGCTATGGGTGAAACCCTAACGACCTGGTCGCCCTCGTGCAACGGCTCTGTCCGTGTTGAG
>NZ_JABUZF010000029.1:0-575 GCF_014897885.1 Halomonas sp. 3D7M
GATTAATTTTGAATAGGCACTTACATGAACGTTTCGAGTCATATCTTGGCACATGAGCCACTCAGTTAGAGGATGTAGATCGTGCTGCTTGCATCAAGGACTATTGCTATGGCTTCAAGCGACGGGAATTAGAACCGTTAACAGCAATTTCTGACCAATCAATCTTGTGTCATGTGATCTCTAACAGGGGATAGTTTATGTCTGACAACCGTTACCAGTTTGATATTACCGATGGGCATGTTTTAGCTATTCGGGAATGGGACGATGGCCGCTGGGAAAATGAGGCCATTGATAACGACGATCGTTACAGCGTTCAGGGCAACCGTATCGTCAAAACCGAGTGGAACGATGATGATATAACGATTTATGAAGATCGTGGCGACGGCGTGTATTTTGAAATTTTTGACGGTGAACTTAATGACTGGAATCGTCGGAATGACTCAAATGACATGAATAACATCGATGGATTGGATATTCAGAGTGACTGGGATGATCGGATTGATTTTAACGAGGACCGGCTTACCTATGACCAGCAAGTGACACTTTTGTATAGCGCTGCGTTCGATCGTGCTCCA
>NZ_JABUZF010000032.1:0-5817 GCF_014897885.1 Halomonas sp. 3D7M
TGGCAGGCGAAGCGATTAACCAAAACCTCCGCGCATTGCGCCCGTTTGGCCGCTTCCTAGAATTAGGTAAACGGGATTTCTATGAAAATACTCATATTGGCCTACGCCCGTTCCGCAACAACTTAATCTACTTCGGCATCGACTCCGACCAGTTGATGAAAGTGCAGCCTGCCCTCACCCAGCGCCTGTTCGGTGAAATGATGGCGCTATTTAACGATGGCACACTCAGCCCGCTGCCGTTCACGGCGTTCAGTCACAACCAAGTGATTGATGCCTTCCGTTATATGCAGCAAGCACGCCAGATCGGCAAAGTGGTAGTCACCTACGAACAGCCTATTGCTCCACCGCGTAACGAGCTATTAGGCACCGGCGCGATGACACTCGCAGCCGACGCCAGCTATCTAGTGACCGGTGGCTTAGGTGGCTTTGGCCTAAAAACGGCTCAATGGTTAGTCAGCAAAGGCGCACGTCAGCTTATCCTGCTAAGCCGCAGCGGTCCCGCTAGCGAAGAAGCCCAAGCTGCTATCGCGACCTTTGAAGCCCAAGGCGTGAAAGTACTGGCTGCGGCCTGTGATATTACCGATTACGACGCGCTAGCAAGCATTATGGCGCGCGTGCAACGCGAACTTAGCCCGCTGCGTGGCATCGTGCATGCCGCCACAGTGATCGACGACGGCTTGATTCGTAACTTAGATGCCGAGCGTATTCAAAAGGTGCTCGCTCCTAAAATCGACGGTGCTCGTCACCTAGACGCGCTCACCCGCGACATTGAGCTGGACTTCTTTGTGCTCTACTCTTCGGCGACCACGCTATTCGGTAACCCTGGACAGGCCAATTACGTCGCCGCCAACCACTGGCTAGAAGCTTTTGCTGCCCGCCGCCGTGCCGCTGGCCTAGCGGCTACCTGCGTACGCTGGGGGGCGATTGAAGATGTCGGCTTCCTGGCACGCAACACGCGCACCCGGGATGCGCTGCAAGAGCGCTTAGGCGGTTCTGCACTTCGCTCGGATGACGCCCTCAACGTGCTTGAGCAAATGCTGCTGACCCCAGGGCCAAGCCTTGGTGTTCTTGAACTTGAATGGGGCGCACTGGCACGCTTCTTACCCACCGCCCAGGCACCACGGTTTAACGAAATTGCCCGCACCAGCGATGATGATGGCAGCGTTGACCACGATGACGATATCAGTGCGCTACTGGCCGACCTCTCGCCAGAAGAGCTGCATAGCACCATTACCGACCTACTGCGCGCAGAACTAGCCAGTATCCTGCTGATTGATGAAGAGAAAATCGACATCAACCGTTCGGTATACGATATGGGGTTTGATTCGCTCATGGGCGTTGAATTGATGACCGCCATCGAGAACCGCCTGAACGTGCAAGTACCGGTGATGGTGTTGAGTGAAGCGTCAACGCTGAACAAACTGGCAGGTGTGCTGATTCAAAAATTACATCAGCATGACAATGATGTTGAAGAAGCGCCACAAGATGCGTTAGCCTCTCTGGCCGCTCGCCACGGGGCGGACGGGCTCAACAATGAGTCGGCTTCAACATCTACCACCGAGACACCATGACCGTAAAGCGCTCTGAACTGAAACGACAGCTGCTGGAACAGGCACGCAAGCGCCCAACGCCCCGTGCCACCAGCACCCAAGCCACTGCTATCTCAGGCGCCGAGGCAACTCGGACTGTTCCCGAGCGCTTTACACGATTTGATGCCCACCCGGGTTATCAGCAGCTAGTCATGATGCGCCAGGGCGCTAAACAGCTCGGGCTTATAGACCCGTTCTTTAAAGTCCATGACGGCCTCGCCGGTGCTACCAGCGTGATTGATGGACATGAGTGCATTAATTTTGCCAGCTACAACTACCTGGGTTACTCCGGTGACCCACGGGTTGTTCAAGCGGCATCCGACGCAGCGGCTCACTACGGCACCTCCGTCTCTGCCAGTCGCGTCGTCTCGGGTGAACGACCTATTCACGGCGAACTAGAGCAAGCGATCGCCAACATCTATGGTGTTGAAGACGCGGTTGTTTTTGTCAGCGGTCACGCAACCAATGTGTCTACCCTTGGCTATCTATTGGGCCCGAAAGACCTTGTGCTTCACGACGAGTACATCCACAACAGCTCATTGGTCGGCGCGCAGCTGTCAGGCGCAAAGCGCATGTCCTTTAGTCATAACGACCCTGCCGCACTCGACGCGCTGTTAAGTCGTCATCGCCATCAATTTGAACGCGTTCTTGTGGTCATTGAAGGGCTTTACAGCATGGATGGCGACATCCCCGACCTACCCCGCTTTATTGAACTAAAGCAACGCCATCGGGCGTGGCTGATGGTCGATGAAGCGCATTCGTTTGGCGTCATGGGCGACACTGGCCTAGGCTTAAGAGAGCACTTTGCGATTGACCCAATCGATGTCGATATCTGGATGGGTACGATGAGCAAAACGCTATCAGGCTGCGGGGGCTATATCGCAGGCAATAAAGCGCTGGTCGAAACACTGCGCTACTTTGCACCCGGTTTTCTTTACAGCGTCGGCATGCCCGCCCAAGTGGCCGCGCCTTCACTTAAAGTACTGGAATTGATGCCCCAGGAAACCGAGCGCGTTACCCAGCTACAGGCTATTTCGCACTACTTCCTGGAGCAGGCGCAAGCTAGGGGAATGGACACCGGTCATAGCATTGGCTCTGCCGTCGTACCCGTTATTGTGGGTAGCTCGCCGCTCGCGGCACACCTCTCCCATGCGCTGCTTGCGCAGCACATTAACGTGCAGCCTATTCTGTATCCTGCGGTTCCCGAGAAAAGCGCGCGGCTGCGTTTTTTCCTTTCCTGTGAACACACCAAAGACCATATTGACCAAACGCTGGATGCACTCGCGCTACTGCTCGCCAATGCCAAAGGGTGATTTATGGATGAATTCGAAACCCAATCAGAGTGGATTAAACCCTGCTGGTATGTAATTCAATGCAAAGGTGGCGAGTCATTTCGCGCCGCTGAACACCTCACCAATCAAGGGTACGAGGTGTTCCACCCAGTGCTGAACGCTAAACGTAAGCGCCAAGGCAAGCTTACGCTGGTGAACGAGCCACTTTTCCCCTATTACCTGTTTATCCGGCTGGATCAAACCGTCAGCAACTGGCGGCCCATTCGCTCCACCCGCGGGGTACTGCGCCTACTCACCTTTGGCAACACGCCCATTGCCGTGCCAGATGCACTAGTAGACACCCTACGCGCACAGCCGCATCACCAGGAAGGCAGCCACAGCTACTTCTGCGCAGGGGAAACCGTGACGATCACCGACGGCCCCTTCAAAGATTTAGAAGCCGTCTTCAAACGGTGTAAAGGCGAAGAGCGCGCTATCGTGCTGCTTAACGTGCTACAACGCCCACAGGATGTTGAGATCTCTGTCGACAACTTACAGAAGCGCGAGGGGTGATACTCCCCTCTCTTTATCGATGAAACTGCTTCTCTCGCTCGGGCTGCCAGAAAATCGCATCGATACGTAGGCGTACTTCGGTGTTGTTGGGTAGCGGCCACTCAATAACATCGCCCACTCGTAAGCCAATTAACGCCGCGCCAATTGGCGCCATCACCGAAATTCCATCCTCAACGCTTTCAAGTGCATGAGGATACACTAACGTTCGAATCATCTGACGTTCGCGGGTCAGGTCAGTAAAGCGTATCTGGCTGTTCATGCTAACCACATCTTCAGGGATATCCTGAGGGTCAAGTACCTCTCCGCGCTCCAACTCTTCTTCCAGTAGCTCCGCTACCATCATGTCTTTTTCAGATGCATTATCAATCAGGCGCTGAAGTCGTTCAGCATCAAGTCGATTAATGATAATAGAAGGACGCTGCCCCATCTCTACTCTCCTTGGAAAGCAATCAATAGTGATGTTAGTGAGCATAAAACGCACCAACGAAAACAGCCCTTCCCCAGAGGGAAAGGACTGTGTCACGACAGTGTATGTGGTTTAGCTAATAAAAGCGATTAGATAACGCCCTGCTCAATCATCGCATCGGCCACTTTGCGGAAGCCCGCAATATTGGCACCCAATACAAGATTGTCAGGTTCACCAAACTCACTTGCCGTATCCGCACACTGACGATGAATATCCGCCATAATCTGTTTAAGCTTCTGGTCAACTTTCTCTAACGGCCACTGCTCCATACTACTGTTCTGGGCCATCTCCAACTGACTCGTCGCCACGCCACCTGCATTCGCTGCTTTTCCGGGCCCATAGGCAATTTTAGCCTCTAAAAAGACATCTACCGCCTCTTTGGTGGAAGGCATATTAGCGCCCTCGCTCACGCAGGTAACGCCATTCGCCAACAGTGTTTTGGCATCGGCTTCGGTCAGCTCATTTTGCGTCGCGCAAGGGAATGCCGCCTCGCCTTCAATACGCCAAACCGCGTGGCCGTCCTGCGGGTAATCCCGAGCCGAAATATACTGAGCTTCCGGGTGCTCATGCAGGTAGCTTTCCAACGATACACGCTGGACTTCTTTTAACTGTTTTAGCAGGCCTAAATCGATACCGCTAGGGTCGTGAATAGTCCCCTTGGAATCACTACAGGTAACGGGCTTGGCACCCAGCTCATAGAGCTTCTCGATCGTATAAATCGCCACATTACCCGCACCAGATACCAAGCAGGTTTTACCACGCAAGGCTTCGCCTTTCGCTGCCAGCATGTTCTCGGCAAAATAAACCGCACCGTAGCCAGTCGCCTCTTTGCGACCGAGGGAACCACCCCAGTTTAGGCCTTTCCCAGTCAGCACGCCCTCGTAACGGCCCGTTAAACGCTTATATTGACCAAATAGATAACCAATTTCTCGTCCACCAACGCCAATGTCCCCAGCGGGCACATCGGTATGCGGCCCAATATGACGATAAAGCTCCGACATAAACGCCTGACAGAAGCGCATGATTTCGTTGTCAGACTTCCCTTTTGGGTCAAAGTCAGCGCCACCCTTACCACCGCCAATCGGCAACCCCGTTAACGCGTTTTTGAAGATTTGCTCAAACCCTAAAAATTTAATGGTGCCCGACGTCACGCTGGGGTGAAAACGCAAACCGCCTTTATAAGGGCCAAGCGCCGAATTAAATTGCACGCGATAGCCTTTGTTGACTTGTACACGACCAGCATCATCCACCCAGCTCACCCGGAACATGACCTGACGCTCCGGCTCAACAATGCGCTCAATAATACTGTGCTGATGGTAATGCGGCGCACGTTCGAACAATGGGCGAAGACATTCAAGCACTTCCTCAGTGGCTTGATAAAACTCAGTTTGTGCAGGGCTACTTTTCGCTAAACGTGTCAGCGTATCGTGAACATAAGGCATATACAGTCACCCTTTTATAGTTAAAAACGTCGATTTGCTGGCCAGAGCGATGACGTATTTAACTGCGGACACGAATATATGCATACCCTATGCAGGTTCGGTATAGGCCAGAAACACATCAAAAATAGACTAAAGTGCTAGCTTTTCCGCCCCGTTTTAGTGCAATTAATAAATACTAATAAACGAAAAATAAACGAAAGCGTCAGTTTAGAACTCAGTTCAATAAGTGTTTAAACACAGTTGATGTCACCTATCCATTTTTTAACCCCTAATACTCCAACGGTGCTTTTTTAGTATCGACGTCACCCCCAGATTGAGTAGCGCTACACTTTAGAGTCCGAAGGAGATTGGACATGAAGAAGCGTTTCAGCGAAGAACAGATCATTGGCTTCTTGGGCGAAGCGGAGGCGGGACTCCCCATCAAGGAGCTATGTCGTCGGCACGGTTTCTCGGAGTAAGCGTTCATCCTACGACGT
>NZ_JABUZF010000031.1:0-2232 GCF_014897885.1 Halomonas sp. 3D7M
CACCATGAACAAAAAGCCCGCCGTTCTATGAACGGCGGGCTTTTTGCGTTATGCCATGAGCGTTATATGACAAAAAAGGCTATAGCGTGTAATGCGTGGCTGATCCTGGGCCGACAGGCAGGCCAAAAACGAATACCCAAATAAAGAACATCAGGCTCCAGCCAATCAGCATAAATAGCGTGTAGGGCAGCATAACCGCCACCAACGTACCAATGCCCATATCTTTGCGGTAGCGGGTTGCCACGGCAAGAATCAAGCCAAAGTAGCTCATCATGGGCGTAATTAAGTTAGTCACTGAGTCGCCGATTCGGTATGCCGCCTGAATTACTTCAGGGGCGTAGCCCATCAGCATTAGCATCGGTACAAAGATGGGAGCTGTTACCGCCCACTGTGCTGAGGCGCTGCCTAGTGATAGGTTGACGAACGCACACATAATAATAAACAGCGCGAATAGGCCCGGGCCGCGTAGCCCCATAGATTGCAGTAGATCGGCACCGGCAACGGCTGTTACGGTGCCAAAGTTGCTCCAGTTAAATAGCGCTACAAACTGCGCCGCAAAAAAAACCAGAACGATATAAAGGCCGAGGCTACTCATACTTTTCGCCATAGCATCGACAATATCGCGATCGTTTTGCATGGTGCCTGCTAGACGGCCATAGACAAACCCCAACACGGTGAAGGACACCGCGACAATTACCACAATGCCACGCAAAAAGGGCGAGCCGCTAATTAGCCCTGTTTCGGGGTTACGCAATATGCCGCTTTCGGGCATAACCATGACCGCGACCAGAGCGGCTAATGCTAATGTCGCAAGTCCAGTCCCTTTTAAGGCGCGCTTCTCTGAGTCGGATAGCCCTTCCATGCGCTGGTTTTCAATGTCGCTATCAGCATAGGCAGAATCGAATTTACCTAGCTTGGGTTCTACGATTCGCTCGGTAACAAAGCCACCAATAAGCGTGACAAAGAACGTACTGGCGAACATAAAGAACCAGTTAGCTTCTGCACCCACAATGTAAGCGGGGTCAAGAAGACGCGCTGCTTCCTGGGTGATGCCCGATAGCAGTGGGTCAACAGTACCGATCAGTAAGTTAGCGCTGTAGCCTCCAGAAACACCGCAGAACGCAGCCGCTAGGCCCGCCAATGGATGACGTCCTAATGAGTGGAAAATCATGGCCGCTAAAGGAATTAATACGACATAGCCAAGCTCAGCCGCCATGTTCGACATGATGCCGGCAAACACTACTGCATAGGTGACAATGCGCGGCGAGCGATTGAGAACCAGCGCACGCATGCTGGCTGAAAGCAGTCCTGAGTGCTCAGCAACGCCGACCCCCAGCATGGCTACCAGTACTGTACCTAGCGGTGCAAAGCTAGTGAAGTTGGTCACCATTTCAGTGACTAAACGGCGCAGACCTTCGACATTGAGCAGCGAATTAACCGCTATCCATTCACCTTCGTTAGCAGGGCGAGGGTCAGCAACAGATACCCCTAATGCACCGGCGATGCCGCTGGCGACTACTACCAGCACACATAAAATAGCGAAGAGAGTAACAGGATGTGGGAGTAGATTACCCAGCCACTCAACGCTATCAAGAAAACGAGTAAATGCACCTCGCTTTAGGGTTTCTTGGCGATTTTGTGAGTTTGTCATAAGGTTTGTGTCGTCAGTAGGTTGTTTTTCAGCAAAAATGCCCATGAATCGGGGTGACGACACTACGTTGAAGCTAACAGGGTCGCAAATGGCTTTGTGTATAACGAGATGTAAAAAATGAATGCCGCCTACGCAGAGCGTAAGGCGGCGATAGAGAAGGGCTGCTAGCGGGAGATGAGAGGATTAGCGTGCGACTTGTCGCGCTTTGTAAATGCGCCGAGCAATCAGCAGAAGCTCAATCATGGCAAATAGAATCAGGCTGTAGCCTAAAAGCTCAATGGCTTCCTCTGCGACGTCTTTGAACTCGCGAATATAAGTGTCTTGCATGACGGCTCGCCAGAAGTCTTGGCGACCATAAAGGCGGGAAAAAATGTAGGTAACGAGAACACCGGCAGTGAACAGCCCAAATGCGAACGTGTTGCTATAATGAGAGAATTCCTCAATAAATCGGCGTCGCTGCACGACTACCCAGGCAAGGCTAGCCCGGATTTCTCACAGGGTATAAAAGAAAGCGGCTGAAAGTGCTATGATTTCAAGAACCTAACCAATCCATCAAGCACCAACAGCCGCTTCCAAAATGG
>NZ_JABUZF010000033.1:0-2344 GCF_014897885.1 Halomonas sp. 3D7M
CCATCCATGGCGAAAGACCCTCGCTTCAACCTGCCCTCACACCCCTTCATCGAGTGTTTGTAAAAGCAATTATTTTTTTACCGGCAATTAACTTGTTAACAGGGATAACCACAATGAAAACCCTCAAGATTGGCCTGATCGGCACTGGTTTTATGGGTAAAGCCCACGCCATTGCCTTTAATGCAGCATCCAGTGTTTTTGAACTGCCTGCCAAGCCCGTTTGCGAACTGCTGGCGGATGTCGACCTTGCCACTGCGGAGAGCCGAGCACGCGCCTGGGGATTTGCTCGCGCCACCGATGACTGGCGCGCCCTGGTGGCCGACAGTGACGTGGACGTGGTGGATATCTGCGCGCCTAACTTTCTGCATAAAGAGATGGCGCTGGCCGCCATTGCCGCTGGTAAGCATGTTTACGCCGAAAAACCGCTGGCGTTGAGCACGGCAGACGCCGACGAGATGGTCGCCGCGGCTGAAAAAGCGGGCGTCAAAACTCTGGTGGGCTTTAACTATATTCGCAATTCCGCCACCCAGTTGGCTCGTCAGATTGTCGCCAGCGGTGAAATTGGTGAGCTGATTCACTTTCGTGGGCGGCACAACGAGGATTACCTGCTCGACCCGGAAAAGCCCCACGACTGGCATACCAAGCGGGCGACCGCAGGGGCCGGTGCGTTAGGTGATGTGGGCTCGCATATCCTCAATATGGCCGAATTTTTAACCGGGCAGCGGATTAGCGAGGTTTGCGGCCAGCTACAGACTGTCATCCCCTCTCGGCCCAATGCCGACGGCAGCGGTATGGCCGCGGTGGAAAACGACGATCAGGCCCAGGCCATGCTGCGGTTTGATAAAGGGTTAATCGGCAATATCGAAACGTCTCGGGTGGCGGCTGGTCGAAAAATGGGCTTGGCCTACACGCTAACGGGCACTAAAGGTGCCATTGTGTTTGATCAGGAGCGCATGAGCGAGCTGCAGCTGTATCGCCACGGCGATGCCCACGGCAGGCGTGGGTTCACTACGCTGTTAGCCGGCCCGGAACACCCCGACTATGCGGCCTTTAGCCCCGCACCGGGCCATGGTTTGGGCTATAACGACCAGAAAATTATCGAGGTGCGTGATCTGGTCGAAGGTATCATTAACGATCTTCCCCTCTATCCAGACTTCCGCGAAGCGGCGCGGGTGAATCGTTTGATAGATGCCATCGAAACGTCAGATCAGACGGGGCAGTGGGTGCAAGTCTAATATCAGCAGCCCCGTGCCTGATGATGCCGATGGATAAAGGCGTACTTCACTTCAGGTTTTTCGCACAGTACACCGCGGCGGCCCCTCCAGTTGCAACGCTACAAATAACAACTAACAGGACAAGGCCGCTAAGGATCTGTCAGGAAAACGGAGCCAGCATCGCGCCAATGTCTTTGTCCTCATAGGGCGGATAGACATCGACGGTCTTGTCGGCGGGCGAGATCAAAAGCGACTTAGTGTTGCTGAGTGCATCGAACCCCGTCTTGCCGTAATACTTCCCTATCCCTGAATTGCCGACCCCACCGAAGGGCAGCGAGCCGACCCAGCAATGCAGATTGGTCAGGTTTACGCAGCCGCCGCCGAAGGACACTGACTGAAGAAAGTGCTCGATCGTCGCTTCATCGCGGCTGAAGATATAGGCGGCCAGCGGTTTGTCTCTTGTCTTCAGCATTTCGATCAGCGTGGCCATGTCGCCGTAGCGCAGGATTGGCAGCACCGGACCAAACACCTCCTGCTGCATCGCTGGGTCCGACCAATCGGAAGGATAAAGCAGGGTGGGCTCGACGTAGCGGGCAGGCACATCGAAGCGCCCCCCGAGTACGGTTTTGTCCGGCAGGATATAGGGGGCAACGTGCTGCGCATCTTTCTCGCTGATCATGCGCGCGAAGTCAGGGCTTTGCGACGGATCGGCCCCGTACATGCGCGTGATCGCCGCTTTCAGTTTCTCGACAAAAATGTCTGCGACACTATCATGTACGCAGACGAAACCGGGTGCGATGCACCATTGACCCGAGATCGCGTTATGCCCCCAGGCGATGGCGCCAGCGGCGCGATCAAGGTCTGCGGTCTCGTCGACGATGGTCGGGTTCTGTCCTCCCAGTTCCAGAATCACAGGTGTTAGGTGCTCGGCAGCCGCCCGCATGACGACTTTGCCCACCGCCGAACTGCCGGTGAAGAAGATAAAGTCGAAGGGCAATTCCAGCAGCGCTGAGATCTCCTCGCGTCCACCAGTGACCACGGAAACGTCTTCGGGCTCGAAATACTGAGGCACCAGTTCCGCGAAGAGCGCAGCCGTTGCTGGCGTGGTATTGCAGGGCAAACGCATGAAA
>NZ_JABUZF010000034.1:0-764 GCF_014897885.1 Halomonas sp. 3D7M
GCGGCCAAGTGGCCGTAATTCGCCAACTTCTCAATATTGTGTACCAAGCAGTAGAGCTGCCACTGGCCTTGCACCTTTTGCTTACCCCGAAGGCTGAAGCGGTTCAGTCTTTTCGTTGTGCCAATGTTGCCGAAGACGGGCTCCACGACTGACATACGATGGCTGTAAATTTCTTTGCCCTTGGGGCTATCGACTCGGTGCTTCATCCAGTCAGTATAATTGGGTAAGCGTTTGTTCTCGATAACAAAAGACACTTGTCGCCCTGCACCGTTGCGATGGTCGGCCGAGCTCGGATTTTGCATGCATCGGTATTTCTTTGAGCAGTGTCGACATTGCAGCAAGCGCCCTTCAAAGTGTACCCGAGTCTTACCAGTGTCCGTTGCTCGTTGCCCGCGAAAGGACAGTTTTTCACCGGTTGGGCAGATACACGTGGTCTTGCCATTGTCAGTTTCTCGTTGCCCGCGGTAGGACAGTTTTTCACCGGTTGGGCAGATACACGTTAGCTCTACTGGATCAAACTGGAACGCACTAGCTGGCGTCGTCTCCCGCCAGCCTTTGTCCGGCAGGTTCTGGTGGCGCTTGCCGTATTTGTCTTTCTGGTCGGCGAACTTCGGGTCTCGGCTGCGGAACTGATTATCGGGGATGTAGCCGTTGATCCGCTGTTCGTGCAGATACTTCATGTTAGCCTCATTGGCAAAGCCGGTATCTGCGGTGACGACGGTGCCTTTCTGATAGATATTCTCCGCAATCCCCAGTTTCTTAAA
>NZ_JABUZF010000036.1:0-2053 GCF_014897885.1 Halomonas sp. 3D7M
CAGCCACCTTCGCAGCCGCTGCAAGGCCCGGCTCAGTGTGATGCATCTGCCGCTGAGCCGTCGGTGGCAGATGTGAAGCCTTCCGACTCACAAGTGATCAGCGAAGCCGCCGCCGCGGAAACAGCGCCACAGCCGCCTTCTCCTCAAGCGCTGTTGAACCAGTGGTATAAACGCTACCCGAACGCTTTTTTCACTGGCCATACTAAACCGCTGAAAGTGGGTATTCATCAAGATTTAGCCCAGCGAGAACTCTGGTCGGGTAAATTGATACGCCGAGCATTAGCTAACTATGTGAACCTGCCGCGCTATGTGAAATCCATGCGAGAAGGTGCTGAGCGAATTGACTTGGATGGCAATCCCGCAGGTAAAGTCGATAAAGAAGCGGCGCGACATGCTAGCGATCGTCGAAAAGATAAGTCAGGCAGCAATGCATCAAAGCAAGCACCGTCTTTAGATCATCGAAAACCGCAGCAATCATCAAGGCAGGCATCACAACAAACATCGAGACAAGCGCCAAAAGATGCTGTCCCCACGCCTGTAAAGGCGCATGAGCAGAGAGGGGAAGGTGAGAAGACGGAAGCATTTGAAACAACAAAGCCACTTAGCTTAGAGGATAAATTAAGAGGGCTTCAGCAAAAATTTACAGGCCGCTGAGACCAATCAGTTGCCCGTGGGTTCCTTAAAAAAATACAAATCGTAAAGAAACACTGTTTTTTTCTATTGCGTTCACTGGAATCCCAGTATAGAGTTTGACCTGCGAGCATTGGACTATAACAAGGCTTAGTTGAGGACATGCCGCATACCGCCGGGAAAAACCGGAGGATGGCATAAAGAGCATGGCCCGCAAGCCAGCTGCAGACTTCAAAATGAGTTTGCGGTAACGATCGAAACAGTAAGCTAGTTAAGGAACCTACATCATGAAAAAGACACTTTTAGCGACTGCTATCATTGGCGCCCTGGGTGCCTCTGCCGCCGCTCAAGCAGCTACCGTTTATGACCAAGATGGTACCAAGCTCGACGTCTATGGCCGTATCGCCATGGGTATCGCTGGTGGCGGTCCTGAGTACAACGACGCTGAGCAAAAAATTGACAACGGCGCAGAATTCGTAGACGTCTACTCTCGTCTTGGCCTGCGCATGAGCCACGAAGTTAACTCTGACCTGACTGCTTTCGGTCGTTTAGAGTGGCGCTTCAAAGGTGACGAGCGTTACACCGAGTCTGGCTTCACTGAAATTCGTCAAAGCTACCTTGGCTTGCAGAGCAAGCAGTACGGTACTGTTCAAGCTGGTAACTTCGACAGCTTCTACAACCAGTTTGTCTCTCTGCCGTTCGATGTTTACATCGATCGTGGTCTAGAGTTCGCTGGTCATCCGAAGCAATCACGTGGCGACTCTATCGGTTACTACACGCCTGATCTTCAAGGCTGGACAGCCTTCCTGCAGTTGAAACACTACAGCACGCGTGGCCAGGTTGAGACTGGTAACAACGATCCTGATAGCGTAATTGCTGCCCAAGGTGGTGTGCGTTACGAGCAAGGTCCGGTTACTGTAGGTCTTGGTTTTGTTGACGACGTAGTACGTGGCGGCGGCAATGGTGAAATCATGGGTGGCCTGATCGGTTCTTACGCCATCAATGACCAGTTCTCTGCTCGTTTAGGTTATGAAGGCCGTGAAAACAGCGACGTTCGTGGCGGCGGCTACGACACTGTAGGTCTGGGTGGTACTTACACCACTGGTCCTTGGGCGTTTACTGCTGACTACTACAACGTAGATCGTGACGGTGGCGTGGACGACAGCAATGCATGGGCGTTTGGTTCTTACTACAACGTTTCCAGCAACTTCGACGTTTTCCTAGAGCTGGCTGACGGCGATGCGCCGACTGTTAATCGTGATGTTACCCTTGGTGACTTGACCGACGAAGTATACTACCTGACAGGCGCGCGTTACCACTTCTAAGCCTGGCTTTATGCCATGCTTAGCAGGTAACCCCTGTAAGTAGAAATAGAACCGGCCTCATTACGAGGCCGGTTTTTTTTGTGGTGCGCCAGGCATGG
>NZ_JABUZF010000040.1:0-5568 GCF_014897885.1 Halomonas sp. 3D7M
CCGTTCTTTGTTAATGCTCCGTTCTTTTTAAGAATAAGGTCCTTAGTTCAGCTTTTCGAGAGCGGCCAAGCTCTGTTTTACCAGTGCGGCTGCGTCTGCTTGCGAAGCTGATTCGCTATAGCAACGTAGCTCCGGCGCATTACCAGAGGGGCGAAGGTGCACAATATCGCCATTTTCAAGTGTAGCTCTTAGGCCATCGGTACTATTCACCACTGAAATTCTAGACTGAAGACCTAACGTTTGCTGCATCAGCTCAGGCGAGGTTTGCCACTCGGACAGCAACGCATGGCTTTTCTCTGTGGCGAAATCTTTGAGTCTATCGCTTGCCGTATAACGAGCAGGTAAATCAGCGATTAACTGCGAAAGGTTAACCCCGCGTTGGGCGGCCATCACCATTAACGTAAGAGCAGGTAGTAGCGCATCACGGGTGGGTAGTGCGGCTAACTGACGGCCATCGTTTTCCAGACTGCTTCCCAATAGAAAGCCGCCGTTGGCCTCAAACCCAGCCACTCGCGCAAATCGCTTATTGAGTTCAGCCATACTGTCCAATACATAGGGTGAGCCGATACGCGTGCGCTCAACTAGCCGGAAGGCACCGCAGGCTTCTATCGCCGTATTGCAGCTTACCGGGACAGCCAATGCTTCGATTCCCAATGCACGGGCGCAGAGCAAACCTACGATATCACCACGCTGCCATGTCCCCGTTTCATCCCCTAGCAATGGGCGATCACCATCACCATCAGTAGACAACAGGGCCTGTAACTGGTGCTGGCTTGCCCAGGCACGACCTTGGGCCTGATCCTCGTCGCTAACGGCTTCGGTATCCACGGGAACGAAGGCCTCGCTGCGGCCTAATACCACCACATCCGCACCTAGCTCGCTCAAAATATGCGCGCTTAAATCACGGCCTGCAGCGGAGTGCTGGTATAAACCTACCCGCCAACCTTTCAATGGTTCACCTGGAAACCATGCAGTGAAGCGTCGGGAGTATGCCTTGTTCGCTGCTTCAGAGACCTCGCTGCGTGCTGGTGCAGCGAGGGGAGGTATTGCTGCCTCGGCATTAAGAATGGCAATTTCATCAGCTTTTGTGATCTCGCCATCAGGGCGATAAAACTTGATGCCGTTCCGGTCAAACGGGATATGACTGCCGGTAATCATAATGCAGGGTATGCCATCCGCCATCGCCTTTAGCGCCAGTGCGGGAGTGGGCAATACGCCATAGTCATCCACCTCCACTCCCAGTGCATGGGCCGCGCTAGTGCAGGCGGCTGCCATCGCGGGGCTGCTGGGGCGGCGATCCATGCCTAACGCAATGCGCTCCACTGGAAAGGATGTGCGCATGGCGCTAATAAACGCCACGGTAAAGGCCGCACATACTTCATCGGTAAACTGTTCAACCAGCCCTCGCGCGCCGCTGGTACCAAAAGCAATGCCGCTGTCATCAATAATCGCGGTCGTGGAACGTACTGAGCTCAACATGTATCTCCTGGAGAAAGTGCCTGCCATGAGTTTAACACCCTAGGCGTGAAGCGCTACGGGGTGCTTTGGCTATTGAAGTGGGCAGTTGTAATAGCAAGTTGCCAAGACAAAAAAGGCCCCCGCAAGCGGAGGCCATCAGCAAACGTCAGTCCTTTTAATTAAGCTTCAGCGAGGCCTAAATTCAGACCTACTAAGATAGGGTCATGGTCTGAGCTACGGAACGCATCATCGGCGTATAGGTTGTCATCCTGACGGTCGCTGGTGAAGTCGGTGTTGTAGTCCAAAGCAGATGCCTCATCCGCATTAATGTGCCAGGTCGTGGTGCCCGTGACCTGTGTTGCGAGCGTTTCACTGGCTAACGCATGATCCAATGAACCCCAGAAACCATCAAAGACGTAGCTGTAATCATCATCAAGCAGATCATAGCCAGCATTCTTCAGTGTCGTAATGGGGTCTTCCATGGCATAAGCATTCAAGTCGCCGAGAATCAGCACATCGCTGTCATTGCTACCGGTGGGCTGGGTGGATAGCCATTCAAGCAATTCCTCCGCGGCCTCGACCCGTGTGGGGTTGTTGTTGGCCTGTCCGTCGCCGATAGCCTCTTCCCCATTGACGACACTGCCTTTGGATTTGAAGTGATTAACCACCACCGAAAAGGTTTCACCTTTATTATCTTCGAAGGTTTGCATCACCGGTGCGCGGTTTGCAGCGGCGAAAGCCCCATCGGTTTTAGTGACTGCAGCGCCCATAGGTGTCACCGCCTGACTGTTGTAGATGACCCCAACGGCAATGGCGTCATCCCCAGGGCTAGTGGTGTTGCCATTCCCATCTTCGGGGACGCTGTAAGCCCAAGTGACACCCTGAATGTGTTTATCCTGCACATCTGCATTCAGCGCATCAACCAGCGTTGCAATGGCGCTATCGTCACCATAGCCGTTATTCTCGATTTCCATGAGCCCCACCACATCAGCACCGCTGGTATTAATCGCCTCAACGATTTTGGCTTCCTGGCGGGCAAACTCTTCGGCATTATTGGCACCACGAGGACTATGCAGGGTGCCATTTAAGGTCTCTGTTTTATTGCCGTTTTCATTCAGAGTCGTGAAGTAGTTCAATACATTGAAAGAGGCCGCCGTAATATCGGCCTCACCCAGGGCGTCCGTATCAGGTGTCGCCGGACGCTCAGCGCCGGTAAAGTCCAGACCTTCGACGTTTTGAACTTTCCACTCTTCGAAGTTGTAATCAAGCACGCCTTCGAGTGTCTGAAGCTCGTCGCCACCACGCAGCGGGTTAGTGCCAGAAAGCTCCTCACCGTTACGACCATAAATAATTGGATCAGCGTTTTGTGTCGAGTTCGCGTCATCGATTTTGATGGTGCGCGCCTCTGCATCTTCAAGCCACGCGCTATAGCCTTCTACATCAGGCTCGTTGACTTCAGTGAACTGCTCTAAGCGGCCACCGGATGAAAGCGTGACTTCACCGTAACGGCCCAGCTCGTAAAGCTCGGTAACCACCAACGGCTCACCGTCCATTGCTTCTATGGCGACTCGCATACCTTCAAAGGCTTCCAGGCCTTGTTTGTCGGTAAACGGCATGATGATTCGCTGGCTTTCAGGCAGGGATACATTGTTCGCCAGTACCTCAAGGCTGCCGCGTTCGGCAGTTAATTGCGTTTTCTCGAAATACTCTGAGACCTCGCCGCTAATACGAATCTGGTCGCCAGCAGAGATTTGTTTCAGCCACTCATCACTGCCGCTGCCTGCATACACAAAGATACCTTCTGAGGTCTCGGCATTATCGTCGTTATCGCTATCTTCCTCTTGCAGGAAGAAACCATCCAAACCAGGCGCTACCATGGTGACGATGGCTTCAAGGGTAACGTTTTCACCCTCTAAAGTGCTGCTGCTCGAGTCACCCTGTATTGCAGAAATCAGCGTAATATCCACTTTTGGCTCATTGGCCAATCCTGGTGATGCAATAGCGGGTACATCACTACCATCACCGCCCAGTGCATCAGAGCTAATCGCACCCTCAGTATCAGTGGTGGTGAATTTTCCTAAATCCACATCCCAGGAAGCGGCGTCAAACCCGTCGGTATCTGGGTAGGCCTCCGTTGCCACCTGGTTGCCATCAACACGTGGGTCACCTTGCCATAGCGTTACGGCATCGCCGCCACCGCCCAGGCCAGAAGCGTTTTCGGCATAACCGATTTTCAGGGTGTCGATATTATCCAGGTTGCTCCACGCTGAACGGAATTCCGCGACTGATTCGGCATCGCCATCGACCATGACAATCGCGGATTCACCAGGAGCCAGCGAGCTTAGCCCCTTGATTTCAATAGCATCTACGGGGTCGGCGCTGTCATCATCGTAGTAAAGCGGCATATTGCTGAAATCAAGCGCTTCAGAAGAACGGTTAGTGACTTCAAACCAATCGGCGGTGACGTCAGAGCCACTTTGGCCCGACCATATCTCAGTGATGGCTAAGCCAATATCGCGCTCGCCTGGCACATAAGGAGCTTCCATCGTGCCCACATGAAAGTCAGTGGTGGCATTGGTGGGTAGTTCAGCGTACTCAAATGACCAATTCTCTGGGTTGCCAACGGCGCTTAATAGCTCCTCCGCCGTGCCGAAGCCATTGCCGGTAAAGGCGGCATTGCGTGCGCTGCCAACGGCAACCGCGGTGACACCCTCTTCAAGGCCAGGCGGCAGGGCAGAGTTATTAGAGGAGTCTGCAGTGTCTTGCCACGCATCGCTGTTTGTTTGGGCTGCGTAGATAAACGTTGGGTCGCTTGCCTCGCCGACGAAAGCAAGTACTTGGTCACCGCCGACCGAAAGGTTGAACCCGTTATTACCTACGTTGCTGCTATTAGCAGGCGTGAACTGCGAAGAGTCTGCGGTATAAGTAACAACCGTGCCTGCCGGTACGCCGCCTTCAGGCGCCGTCCACTTAACGGCGCCTTCGCTGGCGCGGAAGCCATCGCCTGCCCAGCCTGAGTCAGTAAAGGTAATTTCCGCACCTCCGCTGATACCTTTCAATGCGACGAACTGGAAGGATTTTTCGCTACCACTGAGCGCAGTAATCGCAATGTCACCGGGTTGAGGTGCGAAATCAGGCAGGTTGAATTCAATGCCTGTGCTCACAAAGCGCTGCTGTTCGGCGGGCAGATCCTTAGACTCTTGACCATCCTCTAACCAATCCACCGTACCGCTATCAAACAGCACGCTCGCAGTAACGCCCGACTCGGTGATGGAAACATCGAAAAGTGATTCCGGCTTCGCCGTTAGTGCGTCCGGTAGGGTATTGAGATCCGGGCCGTCTATTTCACGAACGGCATAATCGCTATCCCATAGATAAAGACCAAAACCAACGTCGTCATCATCATTAACCGGGCCCGCTAGTATCAGGTAGCCTTCATCGCCAGCAGGTTCAATAGAACGCACCGCGCGGCCATCCAGGTCTAAACGAAGGGGATCGCCAAAAGAAGCTTCGTTAGCCTCACCAGAAACGAGGTCAATCACATTTTCAACGGGCACTAATTGTGCGAAGCCATCATCCAACGGCGAGCGGAGGCCAAGGTGAAGGGAATCACCGATAAACACAGCGCCTTCAATATTAACCCCTAACGAGAGGCTCAGCGCATTTTCACCGAGCCCATGGCCATTTTTGGCATCCCAGTCGCTAAGCTGGCTGGCTAAATCGGTAAACTGGCCCGTCACCTCAATGCTCAAATTCTCAGCATTATCACCGGTCACTTGAGTGGCGAAGATCATCGAGCGCTGGCTGCTCTCGTGGGAGCCTAGCCAGTAGTGGGTGCCTTGATAAGTCGCCACCGCTTCCAAGTCCACCTCCTGGGTGTCATTCAAGCCCAGGGCAGTATTCAGGTTAATTTCCGCCAGAGGGGCACCATCAGTGTCGCGCTCATAGAGGCGTACCACTTGATCTTCGTCATCCGCCACCAGCATTAGACCCTCACCCACGGCAATCGCTGCTGAAGCGTCAGAAGTGCCCGTGTGGTAGCGCTCTCCCAGGTTGAAGTTTGGGTTGCTTGGCTCAGGCTGACTGGGCTCTTCAGGTTCTGCTGGCTCT
>NZ_JABUZF010000038.1:0-798 GCF_014897885.1 Halomonas sp. 3D7M
CTGCGGCTGGATCACCTCCTTAAACGATGCGTCATGCCTCGCGGTAAGCGCTCACAATGAATTACCTGATCAGATAATAGAGCAAACGGTAGCTAGTTTAGCTGTCATAAGGGTCTGTAGCTTAGTTGGTTAGAACGCACCCCCTGACCTTAAATGGAAAGCAGGGTGAGGTCGGCTAACAGGTTTATGGTGCCCGATGATAGTTGAATACCCGGGTCTGTAGCTCAGTTGGTTAGAGCGCACCCCTGATAAGGGTGAGGTCGGCAGTTCAAGTCTGCCCAGACCCACCAAATTCCTGTGATACTGCGTTAAAATGCTCCTCGTATAGCAGACTATACGTCGTTGCATTTTGCCTTGCCTCACAGAAATTAATGGCAAGAGGTTAGGTCGGCAAAAAAATGGGGCCATAGCTCAGCTGGGAGGACCCACCAATTTTATTCAGTACGGCGTTATTTTATGACTCGCATAGCAGGCTATGCGTCGCCATAAAATGCCTTGTCCTGTATAAAATTACCCGGAAAAAGTAATACGATGGGGCCATAGCTCAGCTGGGAGAGCGCCTGCCTTGCACGCAGGAGGTCAGCGGTTCGATCCCGCTTGGCTCCACCATTATGTTGTATTTTACCAACCGTTTGTTGATGTTTTGTGACCATTGATAAGTCAAACGCTGAGACTGCGTTGCCTTATCACTGTTCATCGAACAGTCGCTCTTTAACAATGTATATCATGCTGACATAAACGTTTTAAAACGTTTATACGTAATTGTTTTGTGATACGTCTCAAGCGTATCCGGCAATC
>NZ_JABUZF010000037.1:0-1200 GCF_014897885.1 Halomonas sp. 3D7M
GGCCGTCACTGATTCCGTCGTGGTATGGTAGACAAGCTTCCCTGCACGGCTGAGGAACCCTAATACGTTTAGTCTTCGGCTACGAGAGTAGGCGGTCACTTCGCAGGGTTGACCGACAGGGCTCCACGCGTATGGCACTGACGACGATTGTGAAAAGCCTGACTCATCAAAATAGTAAAGCTCGTGCTCGCCTTCGTCTTCCTGCTGCTGAAGCGCCTTAAGGAGGCCCTGAGTATTGCGGAAATCCCTTTCGTTACGCCGTGCCTTCAGTGAATGACGAATGCGCTTGAAGCTGAGATCATTTTTTTTTTCAACGCCCGGCGAAGGGTCACCGTGCTAACTGTCTTGCCAGTCTCTTCCTGAAACCGAGCCTGTAAGGATCGAATCTGATGAGGCTGCTCAACAACCATTTCTTTCAATCGCTGGTTGTCGTGCTCGTCCAGAATAGGTGTCCGACCACTGCGGGGCTTATCGGCGAGCCCGTCAAGCCCCAACGTTTCCCATTGTTTGAGCCATCGAGAGACGGCATCGCGGCGAACCTGCAGAATGTCACTGATCTGGTTGATGGTATGGCCCTGACCACTCAGCAGGATGGCATTCGCACGTCGACGTAAAGCCCGCTTCTCGCTTTGGTGATAGGCCTTGGTTAGTGCCTGCTGCTCAGACTTTGTGAGAGGATCAACAAAGCGACGCCTTGCCATAGGTTTATCCGTATCAGTGATTTTAAAATCGATGTTACACGGAAATTTGTGATCAGGCACTTACAAGTATGTTTGGAAGGTCAATCAAATACGTAGCATCCCTAATGTAACCGGAACTGCAGCAGCGGGATTCCAAGACGCCTCTTTGTGGGAGGAGGCAAAGAAAAAAGGTGACAAAGAAATTAAAAAAATGATCGACGAGGCGCTCGTACGCACCTCAGTGACTGTCGTCTTTGTTACTTATGGTACTAAAGACCGTAAATATATTGATTATGAAATAGAGCAATCTTTAGCTAGGGGGAATGGCCTCGTAGCTGTACAAATTCATCACTTGAAAGATAAAGATGGCAATACTGGTTCTCCAGGAGCGATACCGAGTCAGGTCGAAAAAAATGGCTTTAAGGCATATAAGTATACAAATTCAGAAGATCTTTCTAAGTGGATAGAAGAAGCAGCAAAGCTTGCCGGAAAGTAAGTCCTGAATCCGTGAGACCGGCCC
>NZ_JABUZF010000041.1:0-2341 GCF_014897885.1 Halomonas sp. 3D7M
GGGCTTTATGGTGGTGTTAAGCGTAGGCTGTCCAGCGGTCGGCGCTGTAGATTTTAGCGCCTGCAATCACAGTTGGTTCTATTTTCGACGCGCTTTGAAAAGAGCTAATGCGAACATAGTCACCATCAACACGTTTTGTAAACGGGGTGCCAATCACGTTTTCAGGGTCAGGAATGCACGTGCCTTGCATGTATTCATCGCTGTGGCTCTTACTACCGATTTCAACAATTTCAACGCTGCATTTGCCAACAAGGCGCGTCACTAGGTAATAGTCGATATTGGTTTGCTCATAGCCCCACATTGAGCGCAGCACGTCACCAACCTTCAAAGCGCGTTCCTCGGTTTTGCGGCTGTTTGCTTTGCGCTTCATGGTGCCGTTTAGGAACTCTGCGGCGGCTTCGTCGCGGCGTTCTTCGGTCTTGTAGCGGACAAGCAACGCCGGCTTTTTAGCGCGGCCACGGTAGGCACAAAGGCAAGGGCCATTTTGATCAAACAGGTAGACAACGCCGCTATAGTCGGGAGCAATTACTTTTTCGCGGTCAGCGTTTGCCTGATCCCGCCAAAGGTCAGCTTTTTTCACGGCGTCAGTAGGTTCAGTCGGCTGTGTGGCTTTGATTTCTGTCAGTGTCAGCATGTTATTTCATCCTTTGCAGTGTTGGGCTAGGTGCGGTTGCCGCCGCGTGGTTCCCAGCATTGGGGCTTGCTGCCCCAACCTCTGTATTATCTGATATAGAGCCTTTTATGTCAACACCAGGACAAACATTTTATTGTTTTTTTGTCTTTCCTGAAGGGCTTATAAATGCTTTAGCAGGTAATGAGGCTATGCCCCATTACCTGCACTAACGTTAAGCGTTAAGCGTGTCTAGTTGCTGGCGTACTGCTGCGCCTGCGTGTTTTCCTGGGTTAGTCAACTGGCGAACCCATGCCCCACGGCTGGGCGACCATTTAAAGGCGTTGGCCTTTAATACCTGGCGCACCTCTGCCGCTGGTTTACCGTCAAAAATGAACATCACGCGGTTTTCTGTAGTGTCCTCGCGGTAAGTGTACCCCTCACCCTCTATCTCCTTGTCTACGGCCTCTTTGCTGGCCTCTAGCTGCTTGATACGTTCGCGGGTGCTTTTGATTTTCGCGTTGTTGTTGCTGAGAGAAAAGCTAGGAAACCCCCTCCGGCCCCGAAGATCAGACTTTAAGAGTTCGGCAACTTCTGCTTCAGTAAAGCCCATTGCGGTCAATCCGGCTGAATCTTCTTTGCGCGCCAATTTATTCGCCTGCTTCATTTTTTCTTGGATTTTATTCAGCTTTGCCAGCTTTTCCTCTAGTTTTTTGATGGCGTCGGGGTCATCGCTGGAAATGCCACCAGTGCCTACCGCGTCGGCTTTTTCTTGCAGATAAGCCGCTTTTTTATCTGCTTCCACACTCTTACGCATTTGGTTGTCCATCCGGCCACGATAGCGGCGGTCGCCGCGCTCAGAATGGTGGCCAACTAGAATAGGCTGACCCATCGGGATAGCGTCCCCCATGCGCTTAGCTTGGGTGTAGTGTGATTCGCTGGCTTGCTGAGCGCGGGCGGCGCGTTTCTCGTAACGTTCTTTTTTGGCTGCTTGCTTTTCTTCATAGCTGTTCATCGTATTAACTCCTTTGCAGTGTTGGGCTGGGCGCGGTTGCCGCCGCATGGTTCCCAGCATTGGGGCTTGCTGCCCCAACCCTTGTATTATCGGCTATAGAGGTTTTTTTGTCAACACTAAGACAAACATTTTTCTATTATATTTGTCATTTGGGCGATTATTAGACCAAAAAAAACCCGCCATAGCGGGCGGGTTCTTTTGGGGCATTTTTTAATGGTGATGTTTCTTGTCTATCTTCACAGCAATAGTAAGAGCAATGCCCATTAATACGGGGATAAATAATAAAACATAATTCATATTCATTTTCTGCCCTCCTCGGTGTCTACCTTATTATAGATGCCTAATAATGTTGTTGCACTCCCTAAAGCAATGCCCGCAAGACCCGCTAATAAGGTCATCTGCGAAGTGAAAAATGCCCCTATTATGCTAAGCGCAATAATAGTCACACCAAGTCTATCCAGTGCATCAGCTATCCCTCTAAATATTTTCGTTCTCTTTCTCATGTATCACCTTATTTTTTATGGCTTTATTGACTAGGGATATTATCGCTCAAATTGCGCCTTTGGTCAACACCAAGACAAACATTTTTTGTCTTTTATTTTTCGATAATCAGAAGTGCCACCAAACCCGGGCATGCTTGATGGAGGAGGTGCAGGGGGGCGGGAAAAAAGGGGTTAAGTGGAACTCGCAGCGCGAGTGACAGCCTTTCCTCAACC
>NZ_JABUZF010000039.1:0-555 GCF_014897885.1 Halomonas sp. 3D7M
GTAGATATCCATGATCAGGTAGAGGTACCAGTGCTGACCTCGTACAACGGAGGGGCAGAAGCTGATATCCCAGCTCCACACCTGATTCGGCCCTGTGGCGGTAAAGCTGGTGGGCTCAGGTACAGTGCGACGTGGTTTCATGCGTCCTCGATGATGGTGTTGCTCATGCTTTTTCAAGACCCGGTAGAAGGTCGACTCCGAGGCGAGATAGACGCCTTGGTCTGCCAGTAAAGGTACGATCTGAGACGGCGGTAAACTCTGATACTCAGGTTGATGACAGGTATTCAAAATAGCCTGCTCTTCCTCATGAGTCAGTTGATGCGGCTGGTTGCATTGCTCTGCATGTGGCCGTTGATCCTCAATAACCACGCCGCTTTCAGATCGCCAACGTTTGAGCGTCCGTTCGCTGACATTAATCACCTCGGCAGCTCGATAACGCGATGCGCCACGAGAAACCGCTTCATCAAATAACACCACCAGCCTTGTACGTTCATCGAGGTATGTCAGTCGTCCTCGCCGCGGTCCAGGTCGTCGCTGTACAAGGCTTCGAGCTTT
>NZ_JABUZF010000043.1:0-2296 GCF_014897885.1 Halomonas sp. 3D7M
GAGCCGCTTTCTCTAGAGCGGCTTGAAACGCTGTTTTTAGAAGACGAGTGTCCGTCTAAAAAAGCGCTGCGCGATACTTTGTCCCGCCTTGTCCTGCGCCATGAAGAAGGAGCGCTGGAGCTAGTAGAGACCGCGTCAGGGTTTCAGCTGCGTATTCGCCCACGGCTCTCTCATTGGGTATCGCGCCTATGGGATGAGCGGCCACAGCGATACTCCCGGGCATTGTTGGAAACATTGGCGCTGATTGCTTATCGACAGCCGGTGACGCGGGGTGATATCGAAGACGTACGCGGTGTAAGTGTTAGCAGCTCTATTATCCGTACGCTAATGGAGCGGGGATGGATTCGCGTGGTAGGCCATCGAGATGTACCAGGGCGACCAGCCGTTTATGCCACCACCCGCAACTTTTTAGATGATTTTGGCTTGAAAACCTTGGATGCATTGCCGCCGATGCATGAATTGGTCAATACCGATGATAGCGATACGGTTATTGAGCAAGATGAAGCACAACCAGCACTGGACGAAACGCCAGAAACCGTGCAAGGTGCGCCACCCCAGAGTGAAGAGATAGCTTCAGCTGAGACTGCTGCAGCAGAGATAGCTGATAAACACGCCGAGACGGCGTTAACCCAGCCGCTGAGTTTTGCCGATTTAGAGGCGCGCTTAGCGGCACGTGCGCAGCGTAACGATGATGATGCGCGCACGCAGACTAACGATGTGAGGTCAGACGACCATGAGTCAGAGTAATAACACCACGCCCCCCGCCAGTGAAAAGCTGCAAAAAGTACTGGCCCGGGCAGGGCTGGGGTCACGCCGTGAAATGGAAACTGCCATTTCCGACGGCCGGGTAAAGGTTAATAGCCAGGTAGCCAAGTTAGGCGACCGAGTAGAAGCCCGCGACAAGGTCAGTTTTGATGATCGCCCTGTGTCGCTGCGCCCCGAAGAGGAAGTGCCCCGCCGTGTGATTATGTACAACAAGCCGGAAGGAGAGTTGTGCACGCGCAAAGACCCAGAAGGGCGTCGCACGGTGTTTGAGCGTCTCCCGCGCCTGAAAGGCGAGCGCTGGGTTGCCATTGGCCGTTTGGATATTAACACTAGCGGCTTGTTGCTATTCACCACAGACGGCGAGCTTGCAAACCGGCTAATGCACCCTTCGACCCAGGTAGAGCGTGAGTACGCGGTTCGAGTGATGGGTGAAGTCAAGCGCGAGCATATTGTCGCCATGGTTGATGGCGTCATGTTAGAAGATGGTCCTGCGCGCTTTACTGACGTACAAGAGTTTGGTGGCGAAGGCATTAATACCTGGTTCCACGTGGTGATTTTAGAAGGTCGTAACCGTGAAGTACGCCGCCTGTGGGAATCTCAGGGGCTAACGGTTAGCCGTCTGAAGCGGGTGCGCTACGGCAACATATTCCTTGATAAGCGCGCTAAAGCAGGCGAGTGGGTTGAACTCTCCCAGGATGAGGTCGACGACCTAGCTACGTTAGCAAACCTGGAAACTCGCAAGGTACCTGCACTAACACCCGACGAGAAAAACCGCTGGAGCCGTGATAAGCACAAACGCCGTCCGGTTCAAGCTATGCGCAAGCCTAAGCGTCGCGAATAACTATTAACACAGTCGGTGCTATTACAAATAGTGCCTCTTTGATAATTCGCTCAGGGTCTCTGTAGATATCAACGTCTTCGAGGCCCTTTTGTGTTTCAGGAATTGTGTTTTCAGCAATGCCCTGTGGTTTGGCCCCATTACTGTGCTGCTTTTTCCCCCATCTACGTTACCGAATTGCGATTAAGCCCAACCGGCGGGCGTGCATTTCCTCTCTTTGATCAATGTTGATTCTCTAAAACCTTTGAACTTCATCGAATTAGAAAGCTTTTCTGAAGGGGAGATATCTTTCTTTAAGGGAATAAAGTTTGTAACATTTTGATACCGAGTTACACAACATCAGTATCTAAGCTAAACACTTAGCCGAACTAACGTTTGGAGGTTCGGATAGTAGTGCAGACTGTTCAGGGTGAATGATCAAGTGTTTTGAATGCATTAGATTTGCCTTATGTTGATTGAATTCAGGTTATCTCTATAAGAAATTGGTTTTGTTTTATATACCTTTTTCGTGTAGTCCTTTTTTGGCTGTGACTCCTTTCGGTGAGCCTGTTGTTGAAGAAATCGTGTGATTGATGGGGTGAAGAGTTAGTAGCTAAGAGCTATTGGATGGCATTCTTTTGTTGCGATTCTTTTTAATTGGTCTAATTTCGATGAGTATGAGGAAAATACTAAGGAAGCTCTGAAAAAGTCACT
>NZ_JABUZF010000042.1:0-783 GCF_014897885.1 Halomonas sp. 3D7M
GTGCTGATTTATGGGCGCTTACGAACTACTACGTTCAGTCTACCGTCATTTAGGAGCCATCCGATTCATCAGGTCAACCAAATGAACAGGGCCAGAATCCTCTTTGATCATGCCAGTTGCACTAGGCCTAAAAAGCGTTTGAAGAATAAGTTGACGCTCGTCATCATGCAGAGCGTTCTTTTTCCTCAGCAAGGCAAGGTAGGTATGAATCATCGTCCTGCGCTCCTGGGCATCGACATGCAAGTGATTGTGGGACATAAACAAATTTGCACATAACCGAACTGCCCATATAGCGAAGGTTGTAAGGACGGCCATAGTTACCAGCCTGCCTACTATTAATTCACCAACCTGCTGATTTAAAACATACAGAGCAAACCAGACCAATCCTGAAATTGCAACAATCGCAGACAACCCAGTTACTATAGCGAACAATATCGATTTATCTCGATGATATTTTTCCTGAAGCTTCCAATATCGGACCGGTGCCTGGAGTGCCAGCTTGTCATCATAGGTCTGAGTCAAGGCCTCTAAATCATTCCGAGCTTTTTCGATAGCGCCTGAAAGTTCTTGCTCGTATTCGCCGACATTTTCTTCGAAGCGCTTACGCTGCCCTTCCAGCAGCTTATCTGCACGCCCTGTCAGAGTATCGAGCCGTTCCTGACTTTGGCCAGCTTGACCAGTCTGGCGAGTTAGTTCTTCATCCCATGCTTCTCGTAGGTTGAACAGCGACTGAGTCTCTGATTCGGCTTTTCCATAAGCGCGTAAGCGTTCATCCTACGACGT
>NZ_JABUZF010000044.1:0-2427 GCF_014897885.1 Halomonas sp. 3D7M
CAACGGTGCCGCCACGCCTACCACCCAGTTTGCCGAGCGTGCTGAAAACGCCGAGTTATGGGATGCCGACGGCAACCGTTGGATCGATTTTGCGGGAGGGATTGGCGTATTAAACCTGGGCCATCGCCATCCAAAAATTGTCGCGGCAGTAGAAGCGCAGCTTAAAAAAGTCATGCACACCAGCGCGGCGGTGATCTCCTACGCCCCTTACGTACAGCTGTGCCAAAAACTTTGTGAACTGACGCCGGTGCGTGGCCCCGAGCGTAAAGCAATGCTGGTTAATACCGGTGCTGAAGCGCTGGAAAACGCCGTGAAGATCGCTCGCGCGGCGACTGGCCGTACCGGCATTATCACGTTCGACGGTGCTTTCCACGGCCGTACCATGATGACGCTGGCCATGACCGGCAAGGTACTGCCCTATAAGAACGACTTCGGCCCTATGCCGGGCGATGTGTTCCGTGCGCCGTTCCCCAACCCGCTGCACGGCATCAGCGAAGAAGCGTCGTTAGACGCCATTCGTACGCTGTTCAAAACCGATATTGCCCCGCATCGCACCGCGGCCATCGTGATTGAGCCGGTACAGGGCGAAGGCGGTTTCTACATCGCCTCACCGGATTACCTGAAAGCGCTACGCGCGCTGTGCGACGAGCACGGTATTCTGCTGATCGCCGACGAAGTGCAGTCCGGCTTTGCCCGCACCGGCAAGCTGTTTGCGCTGGAACATAGCGGTATTGAAGCGGACATCCTCACCACCGCCAAGAGCCTGGCGAACGGCATGCCGCTATCGGCGGTTGTGGGTAGTGCCAGCGTGATGGACGCCTCTGGCCCCAACTCCTTGGGTGGCACCTACAGCGGTAACCCGCTCTCCTGCGCAGCGGCGTTAGCGGTCATCGAGGTAATCGAAGAAGAAGATATCCTGGCGCGCAGCGAACAGATGGGCAAAATGCTGGCCGAGCGTTTTGCAGTGTGGGAAGAGCGTTTCCCCGCCGTTGCCCACGGCCGCCAATTAGGCGCCATGGCTGCCTTTGAACTGCTCAACAGCGATGGCAAGCCAGATACTCAGATGACCGGAGCGCTGTGTGCCAAAGCCCGCGAGAAAGGCCTGATCCTGCTCTCCTGTGGTTTCTACGGCAATAGCATCCGCATTCTGGTGCCGCTGACGGTCTCTTCTGCCGTGCTGGAAGAGGGCTTGAGCATTATCGAGGAGTCTCTGGAAGCGCTTAGTTAAGCCGTCCTTCTAGGCATCATCAAACCCGTCATCGCCAAACAGTGAAAGCTGTTGGCGATGGCGGGTTTTGCTTTTCTAGCGCGCTTATTCACAATGGATTGATGCCCAGGTTTCCGAGTGGCGGCGAAGCTACAGCATTTACTTCCAGCGGTACTGTCTTGGTTGAATTCATGTATATTAGAATTTTACGTCTACAATATATTCTCTATGAGTTTTCTTAAGTAAGTTAGTGTCGACTAAGGAGATGCATGAATGAAAGTTCCTCAATGGATTGTTTGGGATCTTGGTGGCGTTGTCGTTGAATTGGATTTTAGCGGCATGATGGAAGATGCCACTGAGAAATTTAATATCGATAAATCAGAATTGCTCCCGTTAATTCGAGAAGAATTTAAGGAGTCTCCCTCAAGTTACAGCCTTACTGAAAAAGCAGTCGCAGGGTTGATAACAAAAGAGATTTATGTTTCTGAAATAAAGAGTGCAATAAGTAGCGATGTTCCCGAGTACGAGATAGAGAGCTTGCTAAAAAGAGTATTGGTCGGCGAAAAAAACGAAACAGTATTGTTAATTAAGAAATTAGCTCAGCGTGGTTTCCGCCAAGCTTGCATGTCAAACATCGATCAAACACATTGGGAGAAAATACAGTCCTTTCCGAATGTTGATAACTTATTTGAGAAGAAGTTTTTATCTTTTGAGCATAAGCTTGTCAAACCTAATGCCGATGCTTTTTTAAAAATGTTGGAGATTTTAGGTTGCGATAGAGATGATGTTGTTTTCATCGATGATCGTGAAGATAATGTTAAAAGTGCTAGGGATAGTGGTATTGATGGGATTGTTTTTGAAAACCATGCTCAGCTCTTGAAAGATTTCTCAGCGCGTGGCCTGTTAACTTAATTGGCAAAGGAGGGGACATGAGTGGAATAAAGAAAGGACAGTTTACTGTTACCTCAAGCAAAACAATTTATAAAAATCCGTGGATTGAAGTTACCGAAGACAGTGTTATCCGGCCTGAGGGTGATAGGGGGATATTTGGTACTGTTGATATGAAAGACGGTGTTGCAATTCTTCCTTTATTTTCTGATGGTACGGTATTACTTGCCCGTGAGTATAAATATGCTCAAGATGCTGAAATGATAGAAATCATTGGTGGAGGGATAGACGTAAGCGCCCATAAATCGGCACCTACAGCCACGCCCTGAAAT
>NZ_JABUZF010000046.1:0-19791 GCF_014897885.1 Halomonas sp. 3D7M
TAACTTATGCGGATTCACTTAGTATAATAAGAGTGCCCTGATGTAAGAGTGTGAGTTTTTCATGATGTGGTGCCACCTAATGATGTCTTGGTGCATATTGGTACCTCTAATGAGGTGGCCAAATTCACTATGCCACTTACCCTGTGTAAGGGCGCTTGAGCAGAAAAAATATTCGTAAAACTCGGATTGATATCAGGCATTTAAATTTGAAGAAAATGATAAGATGTGTCGGTTTTATAGCGATTTTATTTATGGATATATTTTTCTGTAATGGTTTTTTAAAGTCGTTGCTAGGTCTTGTTTGAGAGTGCTTAAAGAAATTTCATAACACACGGTATAAAATGAAGATGTGGCGGTTGCAAGGGCTAAGTATTTAGCTACCCTATTGGCTGTGTTATGTGAAAGCGGAAGCCGCTACATGTTTTATCGGTCTGAAATTTAATCATACAAGGAGTGGATTAGATGACAGTCAGCAACAATTCTCTCAAAACGATTACTGTCTATAAGCAATATAATGAAATGTTGGATATGCCGTCGGCGCGACGTACAGCGGTGAAAGATGAGTACCCAACGCGCCTAGCAGCAGCTCCAGCTTCGCTAACTCAGCCGCGTCGCGATGCGGTGGTTAAAGGTCGAAATTTATCAGGGCCGCTATCCTCAGAGCAGCTGGATGAGTTTGAACGCAAAGGTTTTTTGTTTATTCCAAACCTCATTTCAGGTGAAGAGCTGGAGGCACTTCGCCATGAAATGACATTATTGATGAGTAATAGTGCTTATCGCGATCAAGAATTCAGCGTTACTGAGCCAGAAAGCCACGATATTCGCTCGTTGTTTGCCGTGCATAGGCTTTCTGAACGATTAGGTCAACTGGCCAGTGACGAACGCTTGGCAGGTGCAGCCCGGCAGATCATTGGTGCTAATCCATATGTGCATCAGTCACGGATTAACTATAAGCCAGGTTTTGCAGGTAAAGGGTTTAATTGGCACTCTGATTTCGAGACGTGGCACGCGGAAGACGGCATGCCGAGTATGCATGCTGTTAGCGCTTCACTGATCTTGACCGACAACCATGAATTTAATGGCCCGCTTATGCTGATTCCAGGCTCCCATTTGGAATTTGTGCCTTGTTTGGGGGAAACACCAGAGGATAACCACAAAAGCTCGCTTAAAGCACAGGAGATTGGCGTGCCCAGCCCAGAAGCGCTGACTCAGTTAGTAGCAAAATATGGTATTGAAGCGCCAAAAGGTAAAGCAGGGGGATTGCTGCTCTTTGATTGCAACACGCTGCATGCGTCTAATGCCAATTTGTCGCCAGACCCCCGCAGCAACGTATTCTTTGTGTTTAACCGTCCGGATAATCGCTGTGTTGCACCGTTTGCTGCTCCCAAGCAGCGTCCTCGCTTTTTGGCGCATGGGCCTGATGATCGCTGGACGCCCGACGCATAATCTAACGTATCACTGGTGGTATGTATGAAATGCTATAGAAGAGGTTGTGGAACATACGCATAGCTGGGGTAGACTGTTGCGCCTGTCGTTGCGAATGCGGCACGCATAATGAGAAGGAGAGGACCCGCCATGCGTTTTGTTCCACAGTTTACCGATGGCCAGGAGTTTCCCCACGCGTTGGGCAAAATCGTCTGCGTTGGCCGCAACTATGCCGACCATGCCAAAGAACTGGATAATCCGGTTCCCAGTGAGCCTCTGTTATTTATGAAGCCCGCCACCAGTGTGGTGGACTTGACTAAACCCCTAGATCCGCCGTTTTCACGGGGTGATATACATTACGAAGTCGAGCTCGCGCTTTTGGTGGGGGAGACCCTGACTCACGCGACCCAAGATGAAGCTGAGCGTGCTATTGTGGGCATTGGCCTGGCGATGGATTTAACGCTGCGAGATGTGCAAACCAAGCTGAAAGAGAAGGGGCACCCGTGGGAAATAGCAAAAGCATTTGATGGTGCTTGCCCACTATCTCCGTTCTTGCCGCTAAGCCGCGTTCCCAATTGGAACGCGTTGGTGTTCACCCTTGAGATTGATGGTGAAGAGCGTCAACACGGAGAAGGTGCCGATATGATCTTCGCGATCCCGACGTTGGTGGCAGAGATGAGCCGTCACTTCACGCTAGAGCCGGGTGACGTCATTTTGACAGGAACACCTGCGGGTGTGGGTGAATTGCCCCGTGGGGCTTCGCTGCATTTAACGTTGACCGGCGGGTTAGAAATCACCACTAGCGTAGTAGAGTAGTTGGATGGCGATGATGCCAAAACCAACACTAGCTAAGCGTTAGCCGTTATGCGAAAAGCCACCGACGATGTCAGTGGCTTTTTCGTTGGCCTATTCTAAAAGCACTGCTCTATAAGCACGGTTCTATAAGTACGGTTCTATAAGTACTATTCTAAATAGGTGTAGCCATCCAGGCCTTCGCTCAGGCTAGCGGCAAACTTTGCCTGCTCTTGGGTTGAGAAGCCGCTAGTGATCAGTTGCTCGGTGAGCTTTTGCTTAAGCACTCGAGCATCAAAATTCACGTA
This sequence comes from Halomonas sp. 3D7M, assembly GCF_014897885.1. Classification (NCBI taxonomy): domain Bacteria; kingdom Pseudomonadati; phylum Pseudomonadota; class Gammaproteobacteria; order Oceanospirillales; family Halomonadaceae; genus Halomonas; species Halomonas sp. 3D7M. Next base: position 2,526 of record NZ_JABUZF010000046.1, read on the forward strand.
GGCTAAAACATCGGCCACCGTATCGCCTGCCTGTAGGTTAGACAGAACCCACTCGCCATCTTTACCCAGTGCGGCATCGACTGAGTCGGTATCGCCGAAAAGGTTGTGCAAGTCGCCAAGAATTTCCTGATAGGCACCTACCAGGAAGAAGCCTAGCCAACGCTCGTCATCGCTTGCCCACTCGGGCAACGGTAGTGTGCTCTCCACGCCTTGGCCATCCACGTAGCTATCAATGCGGCCATCTGAATCGCAGGTAATATCCTGAATGACTGCGCGACGAGTGGGGGGCTGGTCTAGCCCGCTCAATGGCAGAACAGGGAATATCTGTTCGATCCCCCAGACGTCAGGCACCGACTGGAATAATGAGAAATTGACGAACAGCTTATCGGCTAGCTTTTCAGCCAGTTCGTCCATAATTTCCCGGTGCGCGCGATTACGGGTATCAAGCTGGCCGCGTAGGCGAGCACAGGCTGCCATATAAAGCCGTTCACCTTCGGCACGGGCATTGATATCACTTAAGCCCATTACGAAACGGTCTTGCAGCTCACTAACCGCTTGCAGAAGGTCATGCCAAGCTTCCACCAAGACACGGGGCTCCTGGCTTTCGGCTAACTGCTCAAAAACCCGCCACAGGGCTTCCACCTGGAGGTCTTCCTGAGAAGAGCGCTCTGGAGGCGAATCATTAACGCGCTCTTCGCCAATCACGTTGGTGATCAACACGGCATGATGAGCCGTTAGCGCACGGCCTGACTCACTGATCAGATGAGGCTGGGGAAGGTCAGCCTCCTGACACAGCTGCGCAAAGGCGCTAACGACGTTACGTGCATACTCCTGCATGGAGTAGTTGGCTGAGCAGTAGCTACGTGAGCGAGTACCTTCGTAGTCGATTCCTAGACCGCCACCCACATCGACGGTATCAATCGGTGCCCCTAGGCTCACCAGGTTTTGGTAAAAACGGGCGCATTCCCGCAGACCGCGCTGAATGTCGCGAATATTGGCAATTTGCGAGCCGAGATGAAAGTGCACTAACTGTAGGCTCTCTAACGCATTTTGAGCGCGCAAGGTCGCGACTACGTCAAGAATTTGGCTGGCAGTCAGACCAAACTTTGACTTCTCGCCGCCGGTGTTTTGCCATTTACCCTTACCCACTGAGGCAAGCCGTGCCCGCAAACCAATACGCGGGGTGACTTCCAACTCACGCGCCTCTTCTAATATAAGTTCCAGCTCAGACAGCTTCTCAACGACCAGGTAAACGCGATGCCCCAGCTTTTCACCCAGCAGCGCTAGGCGAACGTACTCGCGGTCTTTATAACCATTGCAGACGATCAGCGAGGAGCCGCCATCCGACAGCGCCAGCACTGCCAGCAGCTCCGGTTTACTGCCTGCTTCTAAGCCTACGCGACCATTGCCCCGCTCGGAGGTGGCGAGGATCTCTTCCACCACGCGGCGCTGCTGATTCACTTTGATCGGATAAACGGCTGTGTAGCCGCCCTGATAGTCGATGTCCTGCATCGCGACATCAAACGCACCGCACAGCTGTTCTACGCGGTCGTGCAGAATGTCGCTAAACCTTACCAGTACCGGCAACCGCAGACCCGCAGTCTGCAACTGACGCACAAGCCCGCTAAGCGGCAATGCTGGGCCTTCTGCGTCGCTACCTAGCGGACGAACCAAGGCTTGCCCGTGGTCGTCCACATCAAAGTAGCCACTGCCCCATTGGTCAATATTCCATGTGCGTCGGGCACGTAAGGCCTGGGCGCTGGTGGTCACCGATTCGATCATCAAGAAACCTCTGGGAGCGGTAGTGCGCCAAATGCAATGCGCGCTTTTAAAATGGTTCGGAAACGCTCAGGGTCATGAGGCGTTAGGTCATGGGCTGGTGGGTCAACATAGACGACCAGCAGGCGCGATAGCCAATATCGCAACGCTGTCATGCGCAACATGGCTGGCCATAGTTCACGCTCATCAGCGGTGAGAGGGCGACGTGCTTGGTAAGCGCTCAGAATGGCTTCATAACGCTCAGCATTCAGCGAGCCATCCTCATTGGTTGCCCAGTCGTTAATGACGATGGCGAGATCAAATAGCAAATCGCCGGTGCAACCGTTATAAAAATCGATAATACCGCCTAGTTGGTCGCCCTCAAACAGTGTGTTATCACGGAATAAGTCGCCGTGAAGCGCTCCTTGCGGTAGCTCGCCGTGCTGGCTAAAGGCACCTTCGAAGTCATCGACTTCATTTTTCATCAGCGTTTGGTCGTCAGGGCTGATATACGTCAGCACCTTGTGATGCACTGCTCGCAGCCAGTGAAGGTCGCGCGGGTTTGGCCGATGGCCAGGAAAACGCTGGGAGACAACATGCAAGTGCCCCAACGTATTGCCCAGCGCTTGGCATTGGGCAAGGTTGGGGGCGCTAGGATGCTTGCCTGGTAGGCGTGGAAACAGTAAAGCAGGCTTACCTGCCAAACTGTGTAGCGCAATCCCTTCGCGGTCGTGAATAGTACCGGGCACCGGCAAACGGTGCTCATCCAGATAATCCAACAACTCGACAAAAAACGGCAGCTCTTCATGTTCGCCCTGTTCAAACAGGGTTAACACCAGCTCACGACGATCGGTGGTCACAAAAAACGTCGAGTTTTCTGTGCCACCGGCAACGCCTTGTAGCGAAACGAAGCTGCCGACATCAAACTTTTCCAAAAACGCGGCGACCTGAACGTCGCTCAGCGGGGTAAATACAGCCATGAGAATCTCGCCCAGGTTGCTAAGCCCATTATTGTAGCGGCTTGCAGGGTCAGTTGGCAGCGTTGTGTGAGTTTGAAATGCGTTATTCGTAGCGGTTGTTTCTGCAGCCATTGCCGTGAACGCGTATCATAGCTAATAGACTTCTTACTGTGTTGCTAACAATGGAATTGGTTATGGCCCGTGCCCCAATCGTGCTTGTCGATGGCTCATCGTACCTATATCGCGCTTTTCACGCGCTGCCACCGTTAACGACCTCCAACGGCCAGCCTACGGGGGCCGTGAAAGGCGTATTAAATATGCTCAAGCGGTTGATCAAAGACTACCCGGAAAGCCCAATGGCGGTGGTGTTTGATGCACCAGGAAAAACCTTTCGCGATGAGATGTACAGCGACTACAAAGCTCATCGACCGCCCATGCCGGACGACCTGCGCAGCCAAATTAAGCCGCTGCACGCTTGTGTAAAAGCGCTAGGCTTACCGCTGCTGTGCATTGAAGGCGTCGAAGCCGACGATGTGATTGGTACCCTGGCTCATCATGCCACCCAGGCTGGCCGTGATGCGGTGATCTCGACTGGCGATAAAGATATGGCGCAGTTGGTGAATGACCACATCACATTGGTCAACACCATGAAAGAAGAAACCCTCGATGAAACAGGCGTCAAAGAGAAATTTGGTCTACCACCCTCGCTGATCATTGATTTTTTGGCATTGATGGGGGACAAGGTTGATAACATTCCCGGCGTGCCGGGGGTGGGTGAAAAGACGGCCATTGGCCTGTTGCAAGGTATGGAAGGTGGTTTAGAGACAATTTACGGCGATCTTGAGCGCGTCAAGACACTCAGCTTCCGTGGTGCGAAAACGTTACCCAAGAAGCTGGAAGAGCACCGTGAACAGGCCTTTCTCTCTTATCAGCTAGCAACCATTAAGACCGACTGCGAGCTGCCCGTGGGGCTGGATGACTTGGATATTGCGCATCCCGACCGCGAGGCGCTGGTAGAACTCTATAAAGAAATGGAGTTCAAGCAGTGGTTGGCTGAGCTTCTGGCAGGTACCGACGAGGGCGTCGATGACGTAAAGAAGGGCGAGCCTGCACCTGATAACGCTGCTAATGACGTGACTGATAGCGCCGCGGCTTCCAGCCAGCGAAACGACCATGTCATCGTTGAGCAAGCTGAGTTTGATGCGTGGCTAGCGCGACTGAAAAAAGCCGAGCGCTTTTGCTTCGACTTAGAAACGACCAGCCTGAATTATATGGACGCCGATATTGTCGGCGTTGGCTTGGCACTGGAGGCCGGTGAAGCTGCCTATATTCCACTGGCCCATGACTACCTGGATGCGCCCGCACAGCTTGATCGTCAACAGGTTCTGCAGGCATTAAAGCCGCTGCTGGAAGATCCTGAAAAAACCAAAATTGGTCAGAACCTTAAGTACGATATTTCCGTGCTGGCAAACTATGATATTCGCGTGGTGGGGCCGCTTGCCGACACTATGCTAGCCTCGTACGTGTTGAATTCCACCGCCACGCGTCATGATATGGATTCGCTGGCGCTAAAGTATTTGGGCGAAAAAACCATCTCTTTCGAAGAGATCGCTGGAAAGGGGGCCAAGCAGCTCACCTTTAACCAGATCGCCTTAGAGCAAGCGGTTCCTTATGCCTGTGAAGATGTCGATATCACGCTGCGGCTGCAAGAAATACTGCGTCCTCAGGTGGAACGGGAAGGGCGTTTAGCGGACGTGCTGGATCATCTTGAGCTGCCGCTGATTAACGTCTTGTCGCGGATTGAACGCAATGGCGTCGCACTGGATGCCGAACGTCTACACGAGCAAAGCCAGCAGCTAGAGCGCCGTATTCGTGAGCTTGAAAGCGAAGCCTTCGAGTTAGCCGGTCGTGAGTTTAATCTCGGTTCGCCCAAACAGCTGGGGCAGATTCTGTTCGAAGAGCAGAAAATTCCGGTGATCAAGAAAACTCCCAAAGGCGCACCTTCGACTGCAGAGGCGGTGCTAGAGGAGTTGGCGCTGGATTACCCCTTGCCCAAGGTGATTATGCAGCACCGGGGGCTGGCGAAACTTAAGTCCACCTATACCGATAAGCTACCGCGCCTGCTCAATAAAACCACTGGCCGAGTGCATACCAGCTATCACCAAGCGGTGACGGCGACAGGGCGTCTCTCGTCGTCGGACCCGAATTTACAGAACATCCCTATTCGTACCGAAGAGGGACGCAAAATTCGTCAGGCATTTATTGCCCGCCCAGGCTACCGCATTGTGGCGGCAGACTACTCGCAAATTGAGCTGCGTATTATGGCGCACCTCTCAGAAGATAAAGGGCTTTTAGAGGCGTTTGCGGAAGGGCGCGATATCCATACAGCGACCGCTGCCGAAGTATTTGGTACTGCGCTTGAAAAGGTCTCTGCCGACCAGCGGCGCAGCGCTAAAGCGATCAACTTTGGCCTAATTTACGGCATGAGCGCTTGGGGCCTATCGCGCCAGTTGCATATTGATCGCAATCAGGCGCAAACCTACATCGACCGCTATTTTGACCGTTATCCTGGCGTTGCTCGCTATATGGATCGTATTCGCACCCAGGCCGCAGAAGATGGCTTTGTGGAAACCGTGCTAGGGCGGCGGCTGTACCTGCCAGAGATCCACTCGCAAAACCGCAATCGCCGTCAGGGTGCTGAACGCACTGCCATTAACGCGCCTATGCAGGGAACGGCGGCAGATATCATCAAGCAAGCGATGATTGATGTCGATGCTTGGCTTGCTGAAGGCGATTTTGACGCCCTCATGGTTATGCAGGTGCACGATGAGCTAGTGTTTGAGGTGGCCGATAAGCAGGTTGAGGCGTTTATTGAGCAAGTTCAGGCGCGTATGCAAGCCGCTGCCACGCTTAGCGTGCCGCTGATTGTTGAAGCCGAAAGCGGCGCCAACTGGGATGAAGCTCACTAGTAACCACTAGCATGAAGCCCGCTAGGCTAAGCCCTCTAGGCTAAGTAAGGCTTAAACGGCGTTACGGGGTCGTTACCGGCACCCCAATAAAAAACACCTGCAGCTGAGCTGCAGGTGTTTTTTTAGTTAGGCTTGTGGCTCCTGAGTCCTAAGAGCCGCAGAGCTTAACGCCAGCTTACGCGGTCGAAAATACGAATCGCTTCTGGGTTATTTTCACCCAGGATGCTGATGTTGATATCGTCTTTGGCGAAATCACCCCAAGATTCCAGCACCGGGTTTTTCTTGATGCCTTCCACGACGGGGAACTCGTAGTTACGGTCAGCCAGTACTTCCTGAGCTTCGTCAGAGGCTAAGAACTCCAGGAAACGAATGCCGTTTTCTGGGTTTTGCGCGTTAGCCACTAAGCCAGCGCCGCCAACGTTAATGTGGGTGCCACGGTCATCCTGGTTGGGGAAAATCACCCCCACTTTGCGCGCGGCTTCGCGGTCGGCATCTTCATCGGAATGCAGCATGCGAACATAGTAATAGTGGTTTGCAACTGCTAAGTCACACTCACCGCTCGCAACGCCAAGAATCTGATCGGTATCGCCGCCTTCTGGGTCGCGCGCCATATTATTCACAACGCCTTGGGCCCACTCTTCCGCACCTTCTTCGCCATGATGCTCAATCATTGACGCTAGCAGCGACTGGTTATAAATGTTGTTGGAAGAGCGAATGCATACTTGGCCTTCAAACTGCGGATCGGCCAAGTCTTCATAGGAAGTGATTTGGCTGGGGTCAAAGTTCTCACGGTTGTAGAAAATAACCCGTGCGCGCTGGCTAAAGCCAAACCACAAACCTTCAGGGTGGCGCATTGATTCTGGCAGGCGCTCGTTAAGCACGTCAGAGTCTACGCTTTGAAAAAGGCCGTCCTGCTCGGCGCGCCATAGGCGGCCTGCGTCAACGGTAAGCATTACGTCAGCAGGGCTAGCAATGCCTTCACGCTGCATGCGCTCCATCAACTGGTCGGAGTCGCCTTCCAGGACATTAACTTCGATGCCGGTCTCTTCAGTGAACGCTTTGTAGAGAATCTCATCAGAGTCGTAATGGCGGGCGGAGTAAATGTTGCCCTCGTTAGCGAGCGCGCTACCTGCAAAAGCAGAACCTGCCATGATGGCAGCTACGGTAGCCGTAAGACGTGCTTTTTTCATAACAAATACCCTGAATGTTTATGATAATAAGTTGCATTAGCGACGTGGCGTATTGAAACGCTTCTCATGGTTGGCGTCAAGTTAAATGCTAATGAAACGCATCTGCTGTTTAGCAAGAAACGTGCATCTCTACTCAATAGAAAATAGAATGCAAATAACTTTCAACCGTGTTCGCAGCGGCATGCGTTTATCATGTCGCGGGTGGACGAGACAATGGTGAAATAATGACGGCCACTGTGTCACTTTCCGATGTGTCGGCGCCTGCATCAGCACTGTCGCTTCGTGGTATTCAGCACACGTTTGCGGCTAATAAAGTGGTGAAAGGCATTGATCTTGATATCGCTCCAGGCGAGGTTGTGTGTTTACTAGGCCCTTCTGGTTGCGGCAAAACCACACTGCTTCGGATTGCTGCGGGCTTAGAGGTCGTGCAGGAAGGCTCGGTTAGTCTTGATGGTCTATCCATTGCGGCACCCGGTAAGCGTCATGTGCCACCGGAAAAGCGCAATGTTGGTCTCGCTTTCCAAGACTCAGCCTTGTTCCCACACCTTAGCGTGCTGGAAAATGTTACCTTCGGTCTGAAAAATTTGCCCTCTAGCCAGCGCCGGGAGCGTGCGCTGGAACTGCTCGCTCAACTCGGCATGGCCGACTACGCCGAGAGCTATCCGCATATGTTGTCAGGTGGGCAGCAGCAGCGCGTTGCGCTGGCGCGAGCGCTGGCACCCACGCCTAAATTAATGTTGCTGGATGAACCCTTTTCTAGTCTGGATGCGCGGCTACGTGATCGCATCCGAGACGATACGCTGCACGTGTTGAAAAAACTCGGCTCTGCGACCCTGCTAGTGACCCACGACCCTGAAGAAGCCATGTTTATGGCAGACCGCATCGCACTAATGCGGGATGGCGAAATTGTGCAGACTGGCACTCCCCGTGAGCTTTATTGTGCGCCAGTGGCTCCCTTTGTGGTGACGTTTTTTGGCGAGGTGAATGAGTTAAGCGGCATTGTTAGAGGGGGCTTTGTCGCTACGCCCGTTGGGCCGGTAGATGCCAGCTGGTTGCCAGAAGGCAGTAGCGTTCAGGTGATGATTCGCCCCGAAGCACTGCGTATCAAAGAGCGTGACTTGCCCGTCGAGTCGCATAGCCACAGCCATGTGGTCATGGCTAAGCTGCTAGGGCGTTCCAGCCTTATTCACTTATGTGCGCATGGAGAAGATGGTCAGGAAGCCCACCTTCACGCCCGTGTGCCAGGCGTGTTTTTACCCCAGGAGGGCCAGCCGATTGATATCGACTTGGATCACTCCCAGGTATTTATCTTTCCGCGTTAAATTTTTGCTGTTCAGCGCTTGCTTCCACTACTCAGCCTGGCTCCCAGGGCGCGCCCGGCGCATTGCCAAGCTGAGTAAAATCACCGGTAAGATGCCCACTACCACAATGGTCAGAGAGGCTGTTGACGCTTCAGCTAAGCGTTCATCTGAGGCGAGGCTGTGAGCGCGTACTGCCAGCGTGTCAAAGTTGAAGGGGCGCAGGATAATCGTGGCAGGCAATTCTTTCATCACATCGACAAATACCAGAATCCCGGCTGCTAGGAGACTGCTGCGCATCAGCGGCGTATGAATATGGCGCAGTGTACCGCCAGCGGTTTGGCCCAAGGTGCGGGATGCGGCATCCATGCTGGGGGTTACTTTGCCAAGGCTCGCTTCTACCGCGTTAAACGAGACGGCCAAAAAGCGTACGACATAAGCGTAAATCAAAATAAATGCTGAGCCGCTAAACACTAGACCAATGATTTTTCCGTAGTGTTCGTGAAGCCACATGTTTAGCGAGTTATCCAGCCAAGCAAACGGAATCAGGATGCCTACGGCAACCACCGAGCCAGGAATGGCATAGCCCATTGCGGCGATGCGGGTGAAAAATCGTGCGCTTGGTGAATTGTTGAGCCTAACCCCGTAGCTCAGAAGTACGGCTAAGCCTACCGCAATCAATGCAGCAACGGTCGCGAGGCTCAGGCTATTCATAGCAAAGCCAATAAATCGTGTGCCGAACAAGCTATCGCCCGTTTTAATGGCCATATTGAGCAAAATGCCGCTGGGCAACAAAAAGCCGATAACAATAGGCAGCAAACACGCCAGGGTAGCCCCCATTGCATGCCAGCCACGCAGCTGATATTCCGGTAGTTGCTGATAGCGGTTAGTGGTATGGAAGTAGCGCCGTTTACCCCGCGAATAGCGCTCTAGAAGAACCAATACAATGACGAAGGTCAGCAAGCAAGCGGCTAGCTGAGCGGCAGCGACGGGTTCACCTAAGCCAAACCATGTGCGATAGATCCCCGTAGTGAAGGTATCTACTCCAAAAAACTGCACCGCGCCAAATTCGTTAAGTGTCTCCATCAATACCAGTGAAACGCCGCCGACTAATGCCGGGCGGGCGAGGGGCAACGCCACGCTGGCAAACAAGCGCCAGGGGCCACGCCCCAGGGTACGGCCTACATCTAATACACATACCGACTGCTCAAGAAAAGAAGCCCTAGCTAACAGATACACATACGGGTAAAGCACAAAGGTAATCAGGATTGCCGCGCCGCCTAGTGAGCGCACATTGGGGAAATAGTAATCGCCCACTCGCCAGTCAAACCATTCACGCAACATGCTTTGTAGCGGTCCTGCTACTTGGAAAAAGTCTGTATAGGCGTAGGCAATGACATACGTTGGTACCGCCAGGGGTAACAGCAGCGCCCATTCAAATATGCGCTTGCCTGGAAAGCGGCACATCACCACCAGCCACGCAGTCCCGGCGCCTGTAATAAGAGTGCCAATGCCAACCCATAGCACCAGCCAGAACGTATTAGAGAGGTAGCGTGGTAATACGGTGCTTGCAAGGTGCTGCCAAACGCCCTCTGTCGGCACAAAAATATGGCTTAGAACCACAATAATAGGCAGTGCGACAACAAGGGCGATCAAAAAAAGCGCGATTGACCAAGGGTTGAGCGATAGTGAAATGCGTGACGCAAAACCTGAAAGCAGGGCCGATGGTGAGCGGCGAGCTGGCGTAGACACGTCGTTGTCTCCTTGGATGAGGGGCAGCTTGGCTCGTCAATGCGAAAAAATAGCGGCTGCAAATAGTATCACTTGCGTTAGGCGGCTGCAGCCAACATTGTGGCTATCAAAAAAATCCCCCCGCAAGGCGGGGGGACGTTGTGCGTTTGGCATCAGTAGCTTGGTATCACTGGTAGCCCACCAGCACACTAGGTAGTCCCGTAATCAAACTAGGGAAAATAGCCATTAGTATGCAGGCGAAAAGGATGATGGCCACAAATGGCACGACGGCTTTATATAAGTCGACGATTTCGACCCCAGGTGGAGCCACCCCTTTCAAATAGAACAGCGCATAACCAAAGGGCGGCGTTAAGAAGGAGGTTTGTAACACCACCGCCACCATGACGACGAACCACAGTACATCCACGCCCATCTGCGAAATGATTGGCAGCATGATAGGGAAGCTAAGCAACACAATGCCAGTCCAATCAAGGAACATGCCGAGAATGAATACCAGGAACAGCATTAATAGCAGAGCACCAACGGTGCCGCCCGGCATGGCCAGTACAAAGTCACTGATCACGGTCATCCCGCCACCAATCGAGAATACCCCAGTGAATGCGGTGGCCCCGACGAGCACTAACATCACCATCGTCGTGGTTTTGCCAGCTTCAATCAGCGTGTTGTAACAGGTTGATAGTTTGCGGTCGCCGAAGATTAAAAACAGTAGGAAAGCAATAAAAACACCAATGGCGGATGCCTCAGTCGCTGTCGCCACACCGGTAAACAGTGCCCCTAGTACGCCGAGAATTAACGACATTGGTGGGACAACATACTTGCCCAGCATGATCAGTAGCTGTTTTGTGCTGACTTCAGCGCGCTCTTCTGCCGGAACTTTAGGGCCGTAGCTAGGTTTGAGCCAGCAGATTACCAGCACGTACAGGGCATACATCACTCCCAGTATCAGGCCGGGTACTAACGCGCCAGCAAAGAGTGCGCCTACGGAGACAGGCGAGTAGCTAGCCATCAAAATCAGCATAATGCTGGGGGGAATCAAAATGCCCAGACAGCCGCTAGCCATGATGACGCCAGCACTCAGCTCTTTGTTATAGCCATACTTAAGCATCGGCACTAAGGCAATCATGCCCATAACGGCAATCGACGCGCCGACAATGCCAGTGGTCGCTGCAAGTAAGACAGAGACAACCACCACGGTCAGCGCTAATCCACCGCGAAGGTTCGCCAGCAGCAAGCGCATGGCATCAAACATTTTTTCGGTGACGCCTGAGTCATTAAGGAAGCGCGCCATTAGAATAAACAGTGGTATCGCCACGAGTACATAGTTGTCCATGGCGTTGCCATAGACGTTGTTAATGATGATACCCAGGGTATTAATGCCCGGCCCTAAATAAGCGCCGATGACCGCCATGCCACCCAATACAAAAGCAAGCGGGTGACCCATAAACAGGCCAACTAAAAGGCCTCCAAACATCACCAGCGTCAGTAGTTCTGCACTCATGCGGACGTCTCCTCACGCAGCTGCATAATGGCGCGCAGAACGATAGCAATCGCCTGCAACAAGATAAGCACAGCAGCGACTACGATAACGCCTTTTACCGGATACACCGGGATTGAGACCATTCCGTAGGTCGTTTCGCCTCGACTGAATGAACGTTCGAAAAAGCGCCAGCCGTAGGTCAATAACAGCCAAATGAAGGGCACAAAGAATATCAAGTAGCCGAGCAGATCGAGTACGGCCTGCTTTTTACGTGATAGCAGGCGTTTAATAACGTCGACTTCCACGTGGGCATGGTGGCGCAACCCATAGGCGGCCATCAGCATAAAGTGAGCGCCGAACAGCATTTTGGTGACATCAAACGCCCAGTCGCTAGGGCGGCCAAAGAAGAAGCGCGACACAATGTCGTAAAGCACTATTAGAGTAATGATGGCAATTAACGGTGCAATGATGCGGCCCAGCAGCTCGTTAATTGCATCGATCGCCTTGGCAATCGCGTTCATGGAAGGTCTCCGCAGCTAAGCAATAACCGCCCCTGCAGCGCAGGGGCGGCACTTAAACGTCTTATAGGCAGGCTTCGATCTCTTCCAATGAGGGCAGGTTGTCCATCGTACGGCTCATGTTGAATGGCGCAGTAACATCACGCCATACAGCGTACTCTTGTAGATAGGTAATCATGGAGTGATAGACCTTCGCGTGGTCGGAGTTTTCACACGCGCCACGTACGATGACATCGTTGGTGATTTCCTGGATGCGCGCCAAGTCTTCTTCTGAGAATTGGTTAATGGTGACGCCCGCATCAATAAACTTCTGGGTCGCTTCGGTAGATTCACGCTCCGACCAGGAAAGTGACCAAGCCATGGTGGCTTCAGCAGCTATTTTTAGCTTAGTCTGGGTTTCTTCAGACAGGGCATCCCAAGCGTCTTTGTTAATCATAACGCCGAAAACGCTTGCCGACTGGTGCCAGCCAGGTGTCGCCCAGTAGTCAGCAACTTCAGCAAAACCCGCTTTAAAATCAACGCCTGGAGTCGAGAACTCACCGGCATCAATTACGCCGCGTTCAATCGCTTGATACACTTCACCACCAGCCAGGGTGACCTGTGAGCCGCCTAGCTCTTCGAGCACCCGGCCCTGATCGCGTCCCGATAGACGCAAACGCTTACCTTCAAGGTCTGCGATGCTCTCAATCGGTGTGCGGCCCATAAAGCCAGATTCGTTGTTGGTAATGCCGTAGGGCAAATACACCATGTTGTACTGGCCGTAGATTTCTTGATAGAGCTCAAAACCGCCCCATTGTTGAATCCAGTTCAAGTAATCCACGCCGTTAAACAGACTGGTAGTGGTGGCCAGAGGAGAGAATGCTGGATTCAAGCCGGCCCAGTAGCCTGGCCAATCGCCAGAGGCTTGGATAGCGCCGGTTTCGGTAGCGTCGAACACTTCAGTGCCAGGCATGAGCGTGCCGCCTGCACGGAAGTTAATTTGTACTTCGTCACCTGCAAGCTGGTTGACAAGCTCTGCCCAGTGCTGATCAACCTTAATCAGGTCAAGGTTTTCGGGCCAGGTAGTCGTCATTGTCCACTGTTCCTGCGCTTGAGCAGTGGAGGTGAGAGCGGCGAAAGCGACACCAGCGGCGAGGCTGGTTAGTGCGAATTTAGTGATCTTTTTCATTGTATGTTTCCTGGTACTTTGGCGGTTGGCGTTATTAGTGTTTATTACCTGAAAGCAGGAAAGTGCAGTGAGTGTGGCTTACGTTTACGTAAAGTAAACAGCGCTAGGCTGCCTCGCTAAGCTAGCACACTCCCCCCGCTGCAGCGCAATATCAGTAACTCAAGGAATTTAACGTCGTAGCAGAAGTTTTGTTGGGAAATTTAGCTCATTAAAAACAATTATTTGTATATTTTTTAGTAACTTTCTTAACCTTATGGTTAGTTCTAAGAGCGTTGAAAATTACGCGAATCTACAACCAAAGTTGTAAGCAAAACACAAGCTCAGGAGTTGCTATGAGATCAGGCTGCCGCGTTGACAAACCCAACGCTGCCATTAAGCAGGTATCAGCCTTGGTTCATCATGCCATCCGCTTGCAGCGCCGCAGTTGGAGGGCGCTAGTATGGCTATATGGGCCGCCTGATAAGGCCCGCCAGCAGGCGCAGCTGTTGTGGGATGCACAAACGTGGCAGGCACCGCTGTGGGTGGGCGCTGAGCATGAGACGCCAGTGGCGCCGTGTTTACCAGCCGGTAAAGCTCGTACACGGTTAGGTGCGGAGCATCAGCTAATCGTCCTAGACGCTAGTGGTACCCAAGGGTTAGATCCAGATGCGCTCGGCGCATTAGCAGGTACCGTGAGTGCTGGTGGGTTATTGGTCATTATCACGCCAGAAAATTGGGGCGAACAGCCTGATCCTGATTATGCCCGCTTTGCCGATTATCCGTGGCGTTGGGATTCGCTGAGTGCTCATTACCTTAAGCGGTTAGCGTTTCAGTTGACGGGTGAGAGCACTATTGTTCGCTGGGAGGTAGACGGTAGCCTCACGCTGCCCAGGCTGTCTATTCGAGACTCGCGTGCGGCTCCGTTTGACGACGCAGACTGTTTGACGGCTGACCAGGCTCGTGCAGTGAATGCGCTAGTAAAACTAAAGCGCCGCCGGCCATTGGTTATTACCGCGGATCGTGGGCGGGGTAAAAGCGCTGCATTGGGGATTGCTTGTGCTCGCCTGCTACAAAAAAGCGTGACGCAACTGGTGGTGACGGCACCTCGACTCAGTTCAGTGGAAAGCTTGTTTGCGCGCGTAGTAGCGCTATGTCCGGAAGGCCAACGCCTCAGCTCAGCGCGGTTTGAACTGCCGAGCGGCAGCTCACTGTGTTTTCTTGCACCTGATGCGCTTAACGAACAGGTTGATCAGGCAAGACTCGGCGGTAGCGGCAGCTATTTACTCGTCGACGAGGCAGCGGCCATTCCTGCGGCAATGTTAGCCCACTGGCTTGCTGCTTTTCCACGTATCGCGTTTGCAACCACCGTGCATGGCTATGAAGGCTCAGGGCGCGGTTTTGCACTACGCTTTCGCGAGGTGCTCAATCGAACAGCTCCTCAATGGCGAGAGTTACCGTTAGATACCCCTGTTCGCTGGTCAGTGGGAGATCCTTTAGAAGCGACTATCCAAGCGTTGCTACTGCTCAACGCTCCGTTACCTGAGGCACACGCCAGTACTCATTGCCAGAATGCCTCTATGCTGTTGACTCAGGCCCAGTTAGCCAAGCAGCGTGAGTTGTTAGCGAAGCTGTTTGGCTTGCTGGTGCAGTCCCACTATCGCACCACGCCTAGTGACTTACGCCAGCTGTTAGATGGCCCTGGTACCGCCATTCGCACAATCATCGCATCACAAGAACCCCAGGCCGTTTTGGTGACCCGTGAAGAGGGTGGCTTTAATGCTGCACTTGCTGAGCAAGTGGCGCGTGGTGAGCGACGCCCTCAAGGCCATCTGCTGGCCCAATCGTTGGCGGCTCACAGTGGTAGCCGTGAGGCGTTAACCTCTCGCTGGCGGCGAGTAGCGCGCATTGCTACTCATCCAGAGCGGCGGCGTGAAGGGTTAGGACGCCGGCTGTTAGAAGAGGATATAGCTAACGCTCATCAGCAGGGTATCGCGCTTTACGGAGCTACCTTTGGTGCCGAAGCATCGTTGCTACGTTTTTGGCTGGCACTCGGGTTTGCGCCTGTTCGTTTAGGCATCACCCGAGAAGCGGCTACCGGCGAGTACGCCATTATGGTGGCGCGCGCGCTGACCAGCGAAGGGCAAGCCGTGCTGGCGTCGCTGGGTGATACCTTTGCGGCCTCATTGATAACGCTATTGGCCTTTGAATTAGCGACACTGCCCGCGCCGATCGTCGCGTTACTGTTGCCGTCCTTGCCTCGTTTGCCGCTTAGCACCGCTGAGCTTCAGGCGGTGGACGATGTGGCGTATGCGCACCGCGACCCTGCCTTGGCAAGGACGGCGCTTCAGGCGCTGGCCAGAGAGGCTAGCCATTGGCCGTTAGGGCAAGAGGCGCACATCGCCCACCAGCAGTTGGTTACCTGGGCCTTCCAAAACCAGCCGTTAGCAAAGGCGCACGGTGAGTCAGTGCGGCTGGTTCGTCGCGCGACTCAACAAATTATTGAACAGCGCACGCTTTTCCCCAGTAGCCCGGAGGGGTAAAGTAAACTGGTTATCGATAATGAAGAGTTTCCATGAACGCACATCTAGAAGCCCTCGAGCCACGTTTAGTGTGGCAGCACTTTCGCACACTATGTAATACGCCGCGTCCCTCTGGTCATGAGGCCGCGCTGGTGGCGACGTTGGAGGCCTGGGCCGATTCCCAGGGGCTACCCCACGACCGTGATGAGTTTGGCAACTTGCGCATTTGTAAGCCAGCCACGCCCGGCTGTGAAAGCGCGCCAGGCATCGTGCTGCAGGGCCATCTAGATATGGTGGCGCAAGCTAACGCAGGCCATGACCACGATTTTACCCGCGATCCTATTCAGACGTATGAAAAAGACGGTTGGCTATTCGCTGATGGCACCACATTGGGTGCTGATAATGGCCTTGGTGTCGCCGCTATTCTGGCCGTATTGGAAGACCCTGCGCTTACGCATGGCCCGTTAGAAGCACTGTTTACGCTAGAGGAAGAGACCTCTATGGGGGGCGCGCTCAATCTTGCTGAAAATTGGCTGGAAGGGGCATTGCTGCTCAATTTAGACAGTGAAGATCGTGGCCAAGTTTATATCGGCTGCGCGGGAGGCGCTGATGTCGTAGTGAATGCGCAGCTCCCCAGCACGGCGATGCAAGACCATGAGCAGGTGATTTCGCTGGCGCTGACGGGGCTAAAAGGCGGCCACTCGGGGATGGATATTGATAAACCCCTGGGCAATGCGAACCGTCTGCTAGTCCGCGTGCTGTGGGCATTGGAATCCTTTGGTGCGCGACTGGTTAATTACCATGGCGGCACACTGCGTAATGCCATCCCTCGCGAAGCGTTTGCGCAAATTGCTCTGCCTGCTGATGAGCTGGACGCCGCGCTGGCGATGGTGAAAACGCTTGCTGGTACGCTAAAAGCTGAATTGGGCAGTGGCGATAGCAATATGACGCTTACTGCTGAGCGCGTGGAGCTGGCTGACGCTGAACCACTAACGCGGGACGCCAGTGCGATGCTGCTGGCTGCGCTGCATGCGGCCCCCTGTGGGGTCGAACGCATGAGTGCTGATGTACCGGGGGTAGTGGAAACTTCGAACAATTTAGGTGTATTAAACGTCGAAAACGGACGTTTCCATCTTTGTGCACTGGTGCGTTCACTGCATGATAGTGCCACTGACGCGATGGCGGGACGTTTTCAGGCGCTATTTGGCCTGATGGGCGCCAGAGTGAAAGTGGAAAATGGCTATCCAGGCTGGGTGCCTAATCCACAAAGCCCCTTGCTTGCTACCTTTAACGCTCGGCATGCTGCATTAATGGGCCGTGAACCCGAGGTCAAGGTGATTCATGCCGGCCTTGAATGCGGCATCCTGGGAAGTAAATACCCACAGTTAGACATGATTTCGTTTGGTCCGCTGATTCGCGGTGCGCATTCGCCAGCCGAGCGAGTGGAAATTGCCTCGGTGGCGGAGTTCTGGGAGATGCTACGCGATTTCATTGAAACCTTGGCGAACTCTCGTTAGACAAATCGCCATAAAAAACGGCACCGTTAATTGGTGTAATGCCAGTCAGTTAAGGCTGACTGGCATTTACTCCCCTAGCCCCATATAGCAAAGCGGCCACCTCCCAAGGCGTGCATCGCACGTCATTCCCGAGTCACTGCACCGTCATTCCCGAGTGGGGTT
>NZ_JABUZF010000079.1:0-3508 GCF_014897885.1 Halomonas sp. 3D7M
CAGAGCAAACTCATGCCATGGCGCGGCATATCGAACTCCACGGTGGCGAGGCACAAACACTGCTGTTTGATAACGAATACCACGGCATTCGCCACCCCAAAGCTCGCCAAACCATGCTGGCCCGCGAGCTAGCCTTTTATCAATCTAGCCACCTAACGACAGCACCAAGGTCGTAGCGCAACAATCCCTGAAGGTGCTTAAGATAATGGTTAACAACGATAAACGAGACCGCCCCATGACTTCGCCGCTCACACAACTTCGTAAGTTTGTCGCTCCTGAAATTATTTTTGGCGACGGGGCACGCCACGCAGCGGGCAACTACGCCACGACATTCGGGGCAGAAAAGGTACTCCTGGTCTCCGATCCCGGCGTGCTGTTAGCAGGCTGGGTCGCCGATATTGAAGCCAAGCTGTTGGAAGCCAATATTGCCGTTGAGCGCTTTACCGCCGTATCACCTAACCCGCGGGTCGATGAGATTATGGCCGGTGCCGAGGTCTACCGTGAAACCGGCTGCAAAGCAATTGTGGCAGTGGGCGGCGGCAGCCCCATGGACTGCGCCAAAGGGATTGGCATTGTCACCGCCCACGGTGGCCACATTCTTGATTTCGAAGGTGTGGATACGATTCGCGTGCCCATTCCGCCGCTAATTTTTATTCCCTCAACAGCGGGTACTTCGGCGGATATTTCCCAGTTTGCGATTATTTCCGACCAGCAGCGACGCATGAAATTCTCAATCATCAGCAAAGCCGTAGTGCCTGATGTGTCGCTGATCGACCCTGAAGTCACTATGACCATGTCGCCCTATCTCACCGCGTGTACCGGGGTCGACGCGCTGGTGCATGCCATCGAAGCGTTTGTTTCAACCGGTAGTGGCCCGCTTACCGATGCTCATGCCTTAGAAGCCATGCGCTTAATCAGTAGCCATCTTGAGGCACTGGTGGCGAACCCAGCCGACGGCGAGCTGCGTGCCCAAGTAATGTTGGGCAGTATGCAAGCGGGGCTGGCGTTTTCAAACGCCATTTTGGGCGCGGTACACGCAATGTCGCATAGTTTAGGCGGCTTCCTGGATTTACCCCACGGCTTATGCAATGCCATGCTGCTAGAGCACGTGGTGGCTTATAACTACGAAGCCGCCCCAGACCGCTTTAAGCGGGTTGCCGAGGCCGTGGGTATCGACTGTCGGGGGTTGTCACAGCAGCAGATCAAAAAAGCGCTGTTTCAGTACTTAGTCGACTTAAAACATGCCGTTGGCCTGGGCGGAACCCTTGGCGTGATGGGCGTCTCACGCAGCGACGTGCCTTTTCTCACTAACCATGCGTTAGGTGATCCCTGCATCCTGACCAATCCACGCCGTTCCAGCTCAAGAGACGTGGCGGTGGTTTACGAAGAGGCACTATGAAAAAAGCCAGCGATCCCTCGGGCTTTTCGGTCAGCGACCTACTCGGGCTTGGCCAGCAGTCGGCGCGTAAAAGCTACTATCGCGAGCTTTCCGTACGCTTAGAAGAGCTTGAGGTGGAGCGCAACCGCTACAAATGGCTGTTCGAAAACGCGCTGCACGGTATTTTTCAAGCATCGCTGTCCGGCAAACTGCGCGCCGCTAACCCGGCGCTTGCCGCCATGCTTGATGATAGTAGCGTGGTGCATACACTCGAGCGCTGCGCGCGCTTTGACGCACTGTTTGTTAATGCATCTACAGGGCAACAACTGCGCGACCTGCTGCTCGCGCAAGGCCACGTAACGGGCCAAACCACCTGGTTGCAAGGTGCATCCGGGCATCAGGTACCCGTGGCAATTACACTAATACGTAAGCCCGCCGAGCTTGCCGGGGACGAAGACCTGATCGAAGGCTTTGTGGCGGATATTACCGAGCGTGAGCGCGCTCGCCAGCATTTAGAAACCCTCAACACCCACTTGGAAGCACGGGTAGTTGACCGCACCCAAGCGCTTGAACGGCTCAACGAGGAGCTTAGAAGCACTCGCGATGCCGCAGAGTTTGCTAACCAAAGTAAAGACCGCTACCTAGCCGCCGCTAGCCATGACCTGCTACAACCCATGAACGCTGCACGCTTATTGGTGGCCTCGCTACAGGAGCGACTGACCGACAGCGAGAACCTGGCTTTGATTGAGAGTGTGCAAAACTCATTGGAAGGCGCCGAAGCGATTCTTTCCGATCTGTTGGATATTTCACGGCTGGATCACGGCCAGGTACAGCCACAACTACGCCACTTTAAACTCGACGATATCCTCAGCAATCTGGTTGATGAATTTTCCCCGGTGGCGCAACGTAAAGGACTAACGCTGCGCTACGTGCCTTCTCATCAAGCGGTGACCAGCGACCCTTATCTACTCAGCCGCATTGTGCGCAACTTTCTTGCTAACGCCTGCCGCTATACCCAGCGTGGCGGTATCTGCCTGGGTGTCCGCCGTCATGGCGACGACAGCCTAGCCGTGCAGGTTGTCGATAGCGGTATTGGTATTCCCGAAAGTGACTACCAGCTTATTTTTCGCGAGTTTCACCAACTTAACGCTACCCGTGCGCGGGACCGCCAGGGCGTTGGCCTGGGGCTTGCCATTGTAGAACGGATTAGCCAGCGCCTTGAGCATCCGCTCACTGTGCGTTCTGCACCCGGCCAAGGCTCCTGTTTTGCTGTTACGGTGCCGCGTGCCGGCGGTATTTCCTTTAGCCAAGCCCCCGCTCCCAGCGCGCCGCCCTCCGCTGACGATGAGTTTGAAGGTCTTCGCGTGCTGATCCTGGATAATGAGCCAACAATTTTGCAAGGCATGGCGCTGCTGTTAACTGAATGGCAGATCAGTTGCGATACTGCCCTGGATATCGATACCGCTAAAGCCTGCCAGGAAGCACCGGATATGCTACTGGTCGACCTGCACTTAGATGACAATATGACTGGCCTGGAGGCTATTCGCCAACTTCGCCAGCACTGGCACGACCCGCATCTGCCAGCCGCTATTCTCAGCGCCGACCGCTCTGACCACTGGCAGCGCCGCCTGCGTCATGCCAGCGTGCCGCAGTTAAACAAACCCGTTCGCCCCGGCAAACTGCGCGCGTTGCTGCGTAGCCTGCTCAATGGCTAGCCTAAGTTTCCAACAAACCTGTATCTCCCTGCCTAACGGGGCGCAGGGAGTGCTGGCCCAGGCGCCCCACTTAACCCGCGCTCACGTTAGTATCGCCATTGCGGCGGGCTATTTGGATGAGCCGCGCACCCTGCCAGGGCTGGCTCATCTGCTCGAGCACGTGCTCACTACCGCGCCGTTGGAAGCGTTTTCTAACATCAGCCTACTTACTTGGTTTTCCCAACACCAAGGCAGCCTGAACGCCCATACCGATGACTACGTCACCGATGTACATTTCTCGATACCAGCAGAGACCCTAGAAGCAGCGGCGCTCACTGTTGCCAGCCAGCTCGCCAGGCCTGCGTTTTCGCCATCCGTCATTTGTGCCGAAGTCGCCGCCATCGACGCCGAGTGGCAGGCCCGCCAGCACAGTTCG
>NZ_JABUZF010000079.1:3572-16249 GCF_014897885.1 Halomonas sp. 3D7M
TCACAGCATATTGGTGCAGACTGCCGTCACGGTAACGCGCAAACCCTAGGCAGCGACACGGCACTATTACTTGATGCGCTCACCGCGTTTCACCGCGATCACTACCACGACGGCCGCGTTAGCATCGCCATTATTAGCCCTTGGGCCACGGAAACGATGACCCGCCTGGTAAAACGCATGGCAACGCTGTTTAGCCCACCCACACCCAGCGCTCCTTCGCTTGCCATTACGTCCCGTTGGAGCCGCCTGCCACACGCGAAGATAGCCAGGACGGGCAACGCCATTGAGCTACTGTGGCCGCTGCCTTCGGCCGTCGCTCGTCATCAACTTACCGCCCTTGGCGACACTGCTGATCGGTTAAATCAAGGCTTCCTAGTGGAGCAGTTACCTGGCTCGATTACCGACTACCGCGCAACGCTGGCCCCTAGTGGGACGACAGACGCCTTTAGCTTGACGCTAAGCGGCACTGCGACACAGGAGCAGGTGAAAGCCCTTGCGGCAGCCCTAAGTGAGCGCTTAGCAGCCCTGCTCGGCACAATACCTAACGATCATAACAACCGTTGGCAGCCACCCGCTGATACGGTGCAGTTGGCCCCGGCTTGGTTTGCACACGCCCGCCACCAAGCGCTAGCTCGTCGCTTTACTGCGCAGCCCTCTGAACATCAGCCAGACGCAAGCCCGTTTGCCGCTAACAATGCCCGTTGGCTATTAGATAACGCGTCTCCATCGCCCTCACCACCCGCTTTTGATAGACAACCAGCGGCTTACCCCGCCGTGCAGCACTGGTGCGGGCTGTACGGTGTTAACGATGATTTTGCGGCACTTGTCACCACTGCCTGGGCGGCCTGCTTTGTGCCCGAGGCGATCATCGTATCCAGTCCGCTCACAGCTCAGCGGCTGGCGCTTCAGGCTATTGTCTTCAAGCAAGAGAACTCGCCCCACGGCAGTTGGGTGATAACGGTGGGTAGTCAAGCCAACCACGCCATGGTAGCGCTGTTGGAAGATGCCGTACTGGCTGTTTCTAAGGCTCAACAAGGGCTGCAGGCTCAGCAGTTGATACAGCGCTTAACACCATTGCCTGCCACGCCTGCGGTGTGGGTTTCCCATAGCACAGGCGCCGCTGCCGTTTGCCACGCGCTAGCAAACCTGGCGAGCCACGTCGCAATACGCGCGGAGCAGCCTCCCCCTGCTAGCCTACCGACCAGTACCGCCATCATGCGGACACTAAGCCTACCGGGCACCCCCAGCCAACGATTACTCTTAGCACTTGCGGAGCAGCATCACAGCGCGGCTTTTTTTCAGCAGGCACGCTATGACCATCACTTGGGGTATGTAGCAGCGGTTCGCAGGGGCGACGGCGCGCCCTGCTCACTTGGCTATGTCGTGCAAGCGAGCAATGCAGGGCAAGTCAGCAAAGACGCGGGCTCGGCAGGGAGGAAGCCGATAGAGGAAAAACTACGGTCGATCACCGACGCCCTCTGGCAAGAGTCTGATAGCGTTCTGCAGGCGCAACTGCCAACGCTAACACCGCCTGAAACGCCACTCGCAGCGCTGACTCTTCAGTGGCAAAGTCTCTTGGCAGGTACCCATCAGCCACTGCATCGCCTTGGACAACAACGCATCGATTCACAGGCACTTACCAATTTACTTTCTCAGATAAACACCTTGGGCCACTGGCAAACCCACTGGCTGGATAGCGCTGGCCACTATTTTGTCAGCGATTGAGGAACTGGGAAAAATCGATATCGTTGGCTGATAAAATCGCCTGTACTCGGCTAGTCACACCCAGCTTGCGCAAGATCGCTGACACGTGGGCTTTCACCGTGGTTTCTGCAATATTAAGGTGATAGGCAATCATCTTGTTAGATTCACCGCGCGTCATATGCTCCAACACTTGTAGCTGCTTGCGGGTCAGCAGGCGCAGTTGTTCCGCGGTAAACCCTTGGTCCTGATGGCGACGCTTGCGGATACTGTCCGGTGCGCGCATGGCATCGGCAGGTAGAAAGATATTGCCTTCCAACACCTGGGCAATGGCGTGGCGCATTTGATCACGGGGCAGTGACTTGGTGATAAACCCCGCCGCACCACAAGAGACTGCCTGCAGAATAATCTGCTTATCCTCTTCCGCAGACACGATCACCACCGGAATCGTAGGCTGCTCATTACGCAACTGCAAAAGCCCTGTTAACCCGTTCATGCCGGGCATATTTAAATCTAGCAATATCAAATCAAGATCAGGATCTTGCTGGGCATGGGCGAGGGCCGAATCAAAGTCTTCTACTTCGATAACCTCAGCATCTGCGTAAGCTTCACGGATCACTCGCGCCATGGCATCGCGCACCAGGGGATGATCGTCGGCAATCAGGAGTTTATATGTCGCTGTCATTATTATGGTTGCCTGTAGTTTAGCTAAATCCCGCTTACTGTGTCTTTTATAACACTCTACTAAGTCATCTCGACTAAGTCACCTCGACTAAATCACCACTACGGAGTCATCCGCCTTTAGTGAAGCAACTTCCCACCACCAAGCGGAGCCCGGCTACTGCTCAGCGGCTTTCTGCTTAAAGGTGCTAGCGAATTC
The DNA here is from genome assembly GCF_014897885.1 of Halomonas sp. 3D7M. NCBI lineage: Bacteria > Pseudomonadati > Pseudomonadota > Gammaproteobacteria > Oceanospirillales > Halomonadaceae > Halomonas > Halomonas sp. 3D7M. The sequence goes on from NZ_JABUZF010000079.1 coordinate 6,154, forward strand.
GATCAGCGATTGCGTCAACCAAATGAGGGCAGGATCGTTGGCATGCAGCCCATGCTGAATCAGCGTCATATTAAGGGCAGGTAACTCTTTAGGCGGCGCGACGATCCGCACCGGCAGCATGGTGATAAATCGCTCGGCCATTTGGCGTGGCAACGTCATGATCGCATCAGTGAGCGCAACGACCCGCGCTGCCGCAATATAATTTAAGTTCTTTGAAATCACTCGGCGGTTTAAGTCGTGCTGCACTAAACAATTATCGATATTACTGGGTCTTAAACCGCTGATATCAGACAGTGCCACATGGGACTCACAGGCAAACTGCTGAATATTCAGTGCATCACCTACGCGCTCATTGTCAGTCGCAGCCAAGCAAACCAACTCCTCATCCATCCAAAGATGCTGTATGACACCACTGGGCAGCACACTTTGGCTATCCAGCCCGACCACCATATCCACTTGGCGCTGTTCCAGCCCTTCACTCAGTACGTTGGGGGTGATCAGCTCAATGGAAAAGCTGATATCCGGCGCGTAAGCCAGCAATTGGCTAAGAAACGCCGGATACATCACCTCTTCAAAATAATCCGTGGTGGCCAGGGTGAAATGCCGCTCGCTGGTGGAGGGTAAGAAGTTGATCGGCGGGGCGAGGCCTTCCTGCAACATGGCCAGTGCCTGCTGCACGACTGGCAACAGCGCCAGCGCACGAGGCGTTGGCTGTAGACCATTGTTGGTACGTATTAATAATGGGTCATCCAACGCGTCCCGCAGCCGTTTTAAGGCATGACTAAGGGCGGGCTGGCTTAAATGTAGCTTTTCCGCTGCTCGTGTCACGTGACGCTCACGCATTAGCGCTTCAAATACCAGCAGAAGATTCAAATCAAAATGACGAAGCGAACGCATAGCGCCTCACTATTTATCCAACGAATGGTTTCATTCTAAACATTCATTTCATTCATCGCTAAAAATTCCTTATCGTCGCGCTACTTCAAGCCCTATCCCCCTGTTTTATTTCTACTGCACGCCATAGGAGTACACGCTCGGTGACCCCATCTCAGATCATGCCAAGCCTGTTTGGTGATGTTATCTCTACCTTTATGGGCGTGCCGAAGGCCACGGATCCTAAAACGACCGATGCTGAGGTCGTGGTCAGCGGTGTGCCCTTTGATCTAGCGTGTTCAGGACGATCAGGCACCCGCATGGGGCCAAACGCCATTCGTCAAAGCACTGCTAACCTGATCTGGGAAGGCAAACGCTGGCCTTGGGACTTCGCCCTGGAAGAGCGGCTGCGGGTATGTGACGCGGGCAATCTGGACTACGCCTACGGTGAGCCGGAAAGCCTAGTCGATAACCTTGAGACCCACGCATTGCGGTGGCTAAAAGCCGATAAAAAAATGCTGACACTGGGCGGCGACCACTATATCAGCCTGCCCCTGCTACGCGCTCATGCTCGGGTGCATGGCCCACTGGCACTGATTCATTTTGATGCCCACACCGACACCTACGAGCAAGGCACGCGCTTTGACCATGGCACTATTTTCCACCATGCCCTAAAAGAGGGCTTGGTAGTGCCTGAGCACTCGCTGCAAATTGGTATTCGCACCAGCTATGATCGTCATAACCACCCTTATGAAGTGCTGGATGCAGACTGGGTAAATGATCACGGCCCTGCCGCCGTACTGGAACGCATTCGTGCCCGTGTTGGCCATCATCCAGCTTATATCAGCCTGGACATTGATGGCTTAGACCCTGCCTACGCGCCAGGCACCGGGACACCGGTATGTGGCGGTATGTCTACCGACCTGATGCTAAAAGTGATCCGTGGCATGGTCGGCATGCCGTTAATAGGCATGGATGTTGTTGAAGTAAACCCCGCTTACGACCATGGCGATATCACATCACTCGCCGCAGCCACGTTAGGGCTAGAGTTTTTATATACGCTGGCCGCGTCTAAGCGTGTTGAAAGGTTAAGCGTGTAAATCTCGCTTCACGTTGCCGCCTCTTCACTCACAGTGTTGAGGCGGAACAAGGTTGAGAAGTAGTTGAGCAGTAGACGGCTCCTGCTGATCATTACTCTTCACGCACCAACGTCGCATCAAAAGACACATCAATATCCATGGTATTGCTGTGATCATAGTCGTCTGACATAGACGCCAAATAGGCAAGCGACGTTGCAACACGCCCTTTTACTCGGCCAGTGTCACCATCGACATCCAGCAGCTCTATATCAATGGGCACATCTTGTTCTGTGCCGTAATGGGGCAACATTCCACTTTCAGGAAAATAGCTCACTGAGGCAGCACCCGCGTTGCCATTCATCACTATAAAGCTAATGCTAAGCGTGCCCTGGGTTTCAAATCGCGGTTCTCGATGCCCTTGGACAGTGACATTCATCATGCCCGGCATCAGCTCAGAAAAATTAGCCGTAGAACCTTCCGAGTGCGTAACGACATGCCACTCCTTAGACTCTCCATCTAGCGTGCCGCTGATCTCATCGGCAACGGCGTGCCCGCCCACCCACATAAGCCCACCCAGTAACAGTGCACCGCTCACGTATCGCTGTGGATTTATCATTTATTTTTCTCCTGTTTAATCACTTGTCTAATTCGGCGCCACTGATTTTATTGCTGGTTATTATGCTGGCTGAAACGGGGTGAGTTCGCCTTAGTGCACAGCTAGCGCACTGCTTCTTTTATTATAAAATTCAGCAGATTACTGTCTCGGCCAGGGCTGTTGATCACTGGTAGAGAACATTAGCGCAGTATCGCCTGCACCGAGGACAATCAGCCGCTCCCAGAGCGCACGGGTATGATCATCCATCAACTGGTCGTGGTGAATGACGAGGTCTAATGCGTCGTCCTGCCCCAGCCCCCTTTCTATATAAACCTCAATAAAGGGTTCCCCTGCTGCAACACTTTCCGGCCACTCTGGGATACGCCAGCCAGCGTGACCCTGCTCATCGCGTAGGCTCAGCTTCTCTAGGCCTACCTGTAGCACCGATAGCTCCAGCGGCCCCTGGTCGAACAGAGGCTCGATCGGCTCGAATTCTGGCCAATCACGCACTGCTTCGTTGAGCGAGTCGACGTCACGACAAGAAAACTCGAAGCAGTCAGCATCGTGCTGTTGTGACAGCTCGCGTCGGGCCACATGAACGAGACCTGCAACCTGCCCCATAATAGGTCGAGTAACCAGCCGCCAAGCAACGTCCGGCGTCTGACCAAATTCTGCAGCAGGAGCCACCTGCTTCTCGCCATATATCTCGATAAGCTCGGCGCGACGCGACGGCCCAAGGTTAAAACGCGAAATCTCGACCAGTTCAGCTATCAGTGGCGAACTCAACTCAGGGGTCACATTGGCCTGAGCATAGCGTAGCCGATAGCGGACGTGTGGAAGCACAGGCTCTTCGTTGAGCACTACCAGCAGCGCCTTACCCAATGGGCCAATATCAGCGTCGGCCAAGAACACACTGTCGCTGCCGCCATTATCGGTTAGCGCCTCACGCAGTTGCTCCTCTAACGCCGCCGCCTTCTGGCGCTGCCATGTGTCTTCTGGAATAAAAACCGCCGCGACATCCTCCAGCGAGGCGGCTTTTTCCAGCCGTTGATCTGCCGCCATTTCACCGCCATAGACAACACCACAGGCACCAAATGCAGCACAAAAAGCCAAAGGACGCAGACTCAACATTCAGCTCTCCTCACTCAATCGCTCAGAGCGGCGACGTTAACGAGCACTTTGCTCACGCACAGCGGCAAGATCCCAGTCACGCATTAAGTCGACGGCGACATCCTGGGATTCCAGGTTTTCACCCTTCACCTGCATCATAATTCGACCATCGAGTAATAGCGTCACTTCTGCACGGGAGCGTTCAGGCTCCCACTTCACCACTGCCGCTTCACGCCCTAAACGAACACGCTCCATATTAGGCTGCGCGGCGATCATTGCCGGATTATTAAACATTGCCCCCATGCTTTGTATCAGCGGGCTATCAAGCATCATGCTCGCGGTTATCTGACCATCGCCGTCATCTTGTTGATAAGTGCGCTCAAGCGACGTACCACCAGCGCCAAACATGGCAGCGGCTCCCCCTCCTGCGCTACCGGAGGACGCTTCATGTGCCGTCCAACCATCTGGTGCATCAGGGAACGTTTGGGCAATCAGGCCTGACATCATCTTGCGCATGTCTTCAATAGCAAATTCCAACTCGGTAATTGCCGCGCCGTACTCTTGCTCTTGATAGAGCTCAAGACCTAGCTCGATCTGTTCAACGACCTCATCCGCTAATACGCTTTGTGCGGCTGGAAGCATTAGGACGCTAGCCAGTGCAACAGCCTTGAGACGATGTGTCGACAAGATAATATTAGATTTCATGCCTCTTCCCTCTTAGTAGATATTGTTGGTTATTTCGAAGCCGTTTTACGATTTATCTGACGCTACTTTCTTATGCCTGCCCCCTATCGAATGCGCTCGCTTCATTTGTTTGTGTTGTTTGCTCAGAGGCAACTTTCTGTTTTAACTCACGGAATTTTTTTGACATACCATCCAGTTTAGCTTCCCATTCAGGGTCTGGGGTTTGGCCTTCGATGACGTTGAAGTAGACCTGCATCATGCAGGTCACAGCCAGCGGCTCGAATACCGCCGCTTTAACGCTCCAGGCAAACAACAGAGCAATCAATAGGCCCGTCGCTGACCAGCCTCCAGGAATCAGATACGCTACCAGCGCAGCCGGTGCCAGCATTACCAGAAAGACCAAGAACGACAGCAGATAGATGATTAATGTTAGCCAGGCGGCATTCTTCATCATTGGCTTTAGGTTCTGCCCATAAAGTACTAACGCATCTCGCGAGCTTGCCCATGTATTGGTTGACCGCGTCCGGATGCAATACGCCAGAATCACTTCATCGATAAAGCCTATGGCAACACGTAAAAAGGCTTGCACAATGCGTAAAAACTGCTGCGCCCCTGGAATTGGCAGAATCCGAAACACTGTCCTGACGATGCCAACCAGTGACCTGAGTACTCCCTTGATCAATTGATCCACCACAAACAGGGCACTAGCCTGGCCGAACCGCTGCTTAACCACCTGGCTGGCATGCTGAATTTGTCCACGTCCTTCGGGTAGCGACTGCCCCGCCAACAACTCGACCAATACCGCAATATGCCCTGCTTTAACGACATACAAGAGGTACTCACGCAGCACATACATCACCGCACCAACAATCCCAAAACCAATGGCACCACCCCAAAAAGTTGAAGCCGCGCGAAAACCTTCGTCACCAAAGCCGCCAACGCCCCAGCCGACACCAGCGCCAACGCCCGTCATCAGTACATAGGCCAGCGCAACGCCAAAATAGACCACTAAGCGAAAGATAATAAAAGGTAACGTTCTGAGCATCAGGCCAATGGCCTGACCAAGCCGAAAATCCCACATAAGCATGTATCTCTATTAGTGAAGACGTTAAATAACGTGTCGTCATCAATAACGTTAAAACATGCACAGCAGTGGCGCCCCCTTCGTTTGAAGAGGGTTAACGTGGTGACGGCATGTTATTGCGTCAACACTTTGCTAAGGTGAATGAATAAAGCAGCTCTCTAATAAGAAACATTAACCAAGCGATGGCGAGTGCTCCCATGCCCCTACTCTATTTTTTATCAAGTTTGCTGGCTGCCATACTCGCTCCTTCAATGCTGTACGCCGATAGCCATCATTCAGCGGCGATAGAACGCCTGCTGCCTCCCCCCTCTGGGCCAGTGCTGCTGACCATTGACGGAGCAATCAGCCACACCAATATCGACAATAGCGCCCAGTTCGACGCACTAATGCTTAGCTCGCTAAATTCCTATACGCTCGCCACAGAGACGTCGGTCTCCGACGGCGTTAGCTACTTTGAGGGCTTTCTATTGCGCGACCTGCTGGAATGGGTAGGCGCCGACGGTGAACAGGTCATTGCTACCGCGCTGAATGACTATATTGTTGAAATTCCACTGAACGACTTCTATCAATATGATGTGCTGGCTGCCACCCATATGAATGGCGAAGCACTAACCCCTCGCGATAAGGGACCGCTATGGATTGTCTATCCGCGCAACGATCATCCAGAGCTGCAAGATATCCGCTACGACTACCGCTGGGTGTGGCAACTTAACGGGCTGACCGTGGAATGATCCGTTTTCCGGCTCGGGCACGTATTTACTGGTTGCCGCTGGTGGCCATTGGCCTGTTCATCACTCTTTTATTTTTCTCTCTGCTACGCCTGTCTGGGGTCGAGAAAGATATGCGCAGCAACGTTGATGAGAACATGCTGTGGGTGATCACTCAGTCCCAGTTAGCAAGCCATCGCCTGCAGGAAGCGGTACATCGCCATGCCATGGGGCATACTGATGCTCAGCCAGAACAACGCCTAGATGTGCTCTACAGCCGCCTAATCCTTATGGATCAAGGCCCCCAGCGTCGTTATATTCAAGCCTTAGGCTTTGAACCGCTACTGGATGACACCCTTGAGCAGTTAGCGCACATTGACAGCCTGCTACCGCTATTCTTGCTGGACGAACTACCCTCTGACGATATGTACCGCAATATTCAGCCGCTGCTTACCACATTAAACCGCATGGCCAATGCGGTCATGATGGAAGAGTGGGAAGCTACCGGTGAGCGGCTGGACGACTATCGCGATAGCCTAATGCAGGTGATTTACTCAGCCGTGGGCATACTGGTCACTGGCCTACTGTTAGCCCTGTTATTGCTATGGGCGCTTAGCAAACGCCGGCAGGCACAAGAAGCGCTTACCCAGCACCTTGATCACTTGGAAGACGTCGTCAGCGCTCGCACTCAGGATCTGGAAGATCAGCGTCGCAGGCTGGCAGATTCAATAAACACAGCGCCTGATGGCTTTGCGGCCTTTGATGCCACCGGGCAGTTACAGTTAATCAACGCGCGTTTAGCGCAGTTACTCCCTGAGACAGAATGCATCTTCTCTCCTGGCTCTCCCTTACATGATGTTGTAACGAAGCTCTGCCAAACCTGCGTTAGCACGTCGGCAGTACTGCCTCTTCACCAAGCCAGCGCACAATGCGATATCGAACTTGCTGGCGGCGAGTGGCGACAGTTGACGTTGCGCAGAACGCAATCCGGTGGACACGTCATGCGCCTTGCTGACATTACCTCTTATAAAGCAACAGCGATTGCCTTGGAAAACGCCCTGGAGCGTGAGCGAGGCATAAGTGATTTCTACCGTAGCTTCGCTGCCATGGTGTCCCATCAGTTTCGCACCTCACTGGCAGTGATTGATTCAGGCCTGCAGCGCTTGATGCGCCACCACTCGGGCTACTCGGCAGAAGAGCGGGCTGCCCGCTATCAACGCTTGCGTGATACCGTCGCCCATATGACTGAATTGGTTGATGCCTCGCTGCTGACTGCACAGCTAGACGCGGGGCAGGTAAGTAGCCATCAACAGCCCCACGACCTGATTAAGCTGGTCAGAAAGGCATGCCACTTACATCAGGAAGCGCTCGGCACTACTCGGCTACTCATTAACGTGGAGATTCCGCCGGGATTAAAAACGTTGCAGGTAAGCTGTGACAAAGCGCTAACCGAACACATTATTGATAACTTGCTGACCAACGCCTGCAAATATTCACGCCTGGGAAGCCCCATCAATGTCGAACTATCACGTGATGCAAACGGGGCTTACTGTCGTGTCAGTAATCAGGGAGATGCCATTCCTGATGCCGAGCAGTCGCATATCTTTGAACGTTTCTATCGTGGTGCCAATAGCACCGGCCAGCAAGGGCTTGGGCTAGGACTCAACATTGCCCGCACGCTGGCACATATTCAACAGGGCGAGCTGACATTGCTCCGTTCAACATCTGAGACGACTACCTTCCAACTCACCCTGCCCCAAGTACAGACACAGGCAGATCAATGCGGTACTCAAGTTGATAAGGAGTTAGCACGATGAATGAACGTGCGCCGTTGGTGCTATGTGCTGAAGATCATGAAGAGCTGCGCCGCGATTTATGCGACGAGCTGCGCGAGGCGGGCTACCGCGTTGTGGAAGCTAGCGACGGAGAGGAAGCGCTGGCACATTTGAAGGCGATGCCCGATGTAATTCTGTGCGATATCACCATGCCGCGCCTGAACGGCTATAACCTGCTACAGCAGGTGCGAAATGAATTCCCAGAACTTGCGGATACACCGTTTATCTTTTTGACCGCGCTTTCAGACCGTTTTGACATTATCGAAGGCAAACGCCTGGGTGCCGACGATTATCTGGTTAAACCGATTGACTACGATCTGCTGCTGGCCACGCTAGAAGCGCGACTGCGACAGGTAAGCCGTATGCGCGCCAAAAGCACGCGAGAGCTCGACCATTTGCGCCAAGGTATCCACCACTTACGCAGTGAAATCAGTGAGCACGCCTTTGCTGCAGCCAAGAGTGCACTCGACCTGATGGCCGCCGGTGTGGTGCTGTTGGATAACCGCGGCCAGCCACTGTTGACCAACCGAGCGGCCTTAAGGCTAAACCTCGACAAGCCGCCATTAAGCGGCATTCCTAGCCTGGAAGGCATTAGCGACACGTCCAGCCAACAACTACATCAAGCCGTGCGCAGAAGCCTAGCCGCCAATCGGCTTAGTGCTGAAAGCACTGATTGCCTACGCCTTTCCCGCTTGGGCGGGCACAGCGACCTGATGCTGTTTATCTGCTCACTCGCCAACGGTGCGGCAAACGCTGATAGCCCCGCGGTAGCTGTCATGCTGATTGACCCGAATCAGCGCGTCCAACTACCGGAGCCACTGCTTGCCGAGCTATTCGGGTTCACCCCCACCGAAGCGACTATCGCCACACACTTAGCCGAGGGGCAACGCAAGGAAGATATTGCCGAGCTGTTGGGCGTTTCCTCGACAACGGTGGCCTTCCACTTACGCAACCTGTTCCAAAAAACCGACACTCGGCGGCAGGCGGAATTGATCGCGGTGATTCTGGCCGGCTCAATGAGTCTATCTATTCAACGTTAAGGTCAGCGTATTGAAACCATGATTAATCGTGAAGGCATTTTCCAAAGACCAGACCAAGTGATCGACATCACGGGTTGGGATGTTCACAGAGATTATGAAGTTTTCCCAGTCGGCGCTCGTGATAAATCGCTCCGCGTCTGCCCTGCCTCCCCCCCATATGATTTCTGCCTGCCTGGGCATCGATATTTATTCAAAGAAGCTATAAAAAGTGCGAAAAATTCAGACAAGCCCCGTTATCCAAATCAATACTGGGCTGAAGTGATCGCTTTTCATATCGGTCGATTAATGGGTCTTACACTGCCACCCGTTTTTATTGCAATTGACTCTGTTCGAAACGAACCAGGCACCGTTAACGAGTGGTTTATTGGCTATGCAGATAGTAAGGAGGCTCGCTACTTTCCAGGCGGAGATTACTTGCAACGTCGCATATCAGGGTTCGATAGAGATAAAGGTAGACAGCACAACTTAACCACTATTATTGAGTTAAGTCGCTTGTTAGAGAGAGGCGGGTGGCTGGCTGATGACTGGAGAGAGTACTGGGGACTTTGCCTATGTTTCGATGCGTTAATTGGCAATACTGATCGCCATCAGGAGAACTGGGGAGTCATTTGGGGAGAAAATGGCCCATCCGCACGCTATACGCCTTACTTTGATAATGGCACTAGCTTGGGACATGAATTACAGCCGCGTAAAATGCATAGCATGATGCATGATTCCCACCAGCTAAATGCTTACCTTAGAAGAGGCCGACACCACATGCGATGGGCTAAAGAAGACCAAAACCGTCTACCGCTAATCCAGGGTGTTGCACAATATTGCCAACAGTTCCCTATCGCGCGTCCAATACTGATAGAACGATTGCAGCGTTGGTGCGATGATGACCTTAGAAAAATTCTGAATTACCTAACTTGCTTTGACCTCCCACACCCCTTTACCCAACAGCGTGCTGACTTCGTAGCGTTTTTGACTCTGACAAGGAGAGAGCGCCTGCTGCAGGCCCTGGAGAAATAGTATGACCCGCTTAATCGAACATCTAGTGGAACCACACCGGCTGCTGCTTTATTGGCAGGCGCGTGAGAGCACAAGCCG
>NZ_JABUZF010000079.1:16270-19004 GCF_014897885.1 Halomonas sp. 3D7M
ACAAGCCGCTCTCGCTATTTAGTGGGGGAACTGATCAAGCGGGACGGTAAAGTGGTTCTCCTGTACGACCTAAATAGTTCTGAGATGGTCGAAGCAAAACGTATGGGCTTTAGAGGCTACCCGGCATTTCCTCTAAAGAAAACTGAGTACAGCAACCAAGTGCTGGAAGCATTCACTCGCCGCTTGCCGCCACGCAGTCGCCGTGACTTTGGGCGCTATCTCGAGCTACGCGCCATTCCAGCGAATGCTACTATTAGCGACTTCGCCTTGCTGGGCTACAGTGGCGCAAAACTACCCAATGACGGTTTTGAAGTTGTTCACCCTTTCGACAACCCACCTGAGGCCTTCGAGGTATTAATCGAAATCGCTGGGTTCCGTCATGAGTCACAGCTTGAGATAACTGATTTACAGGTAGGTGGCAGTATCCAATTTCTTCCCGAACCTGAAAACCCTGTAGACACTGGTGCCATTTGCATCGCAAGCGCCGGGCACAAGCTGGGCTATGTGCCCAGAGGACACCTCGACATGCTTCACCGTATGTTAGCAGAGGGCGCAATCCTTGAAGGGGAAGTATTCCGTACCAACGGAACATCAGAACGCCCGCTTGTCTATGTTTTGACGCGTATTTTAAAGGGCGACCTACCTATCCAAGCACTAAAAATGCAGGCTTAGTTCAACTCATCTGTTCTACCTAAGGCCCCCACCTCTTGGCTTATGAAGCGGTGGGGGCAAACAGAACTACCCTTGAGAAGCCGCCAGTGCTTGATCAATATCTGCTAACAGGTCGTCGATATGCTCAATGCCAATCGACAAGCGCACCATATCCGGCGTAACGCCTGCGGCCTTTAACTCCTGCTCATTTAACTGGCGGTGCGTGGTAGATGCTGGAATCGAAGAGCAGCTTTTAGCATCACCGATATTAACCAAACGCAGAATCAGCGCCAGGGCATCGTAGAAACGCTCACCGGCTGCCTGGCCCCCCTCAATACCAAAGCTAAGAATTCCCGAGGCATGGCCGTTCATATAATGCTTGGCCAGCGCATGGTCAGGGTGATTTTCCAAGCCCGCGTAGTGCACCCATTTCACCAGCGGATGGTTTTCCAAATGCTTGGCAACGGCTAACGCATTGGCACAAATGCGTTCAATACGCAGTGACAGCGTTTCCAGCCCCTGAAGCAGGTTCCAGGCCGCCTGGGCAGAAAGCGCCGCGCCCATGTTGCGCAGCGGCACCACGCGGGCACGGGCAATAAAGGCAGCATCGCCTACATCGCGGGTATAGCTAACACCGTGATAGGAGATGTCTGGCTCGTTTAGTAGCGGGAAACGGCTGGCATTTTCCGCCCAGGGGAATGTGCCTGAATCGACAATCACACCGCCCACCGTGGTGCCGTGGCCACCGATATATTTCGTGGCCGAGTGAACGACAATATCCGCTCCGTGCTCAATGGGACGACATAAAAACGGCGTAGCGGTGGTGTTATCAACAATCACCGGCACCCCATGGCGATGTGCCGCGTCAGCTAGCTTTTTCAGGTCCACCACGCCACCGGATGGGTTACCGATGCTCTCGCAAAACACCGCTTTGGTACGCTCATCAATTAACGCTTCGATGCCGTCGATATCATCTTTATCGGCAAACCGTACTTGGATGCCTTGGCGTGGCAAAGTGTGGGCAAACAAGTTGTAAGTGCCGCCATACAGCTCACTAATCGAGACGATATTATCGCCCGCTTCAGCGATGGTTTGGATCGCATAGGTAATCGCCGCCATACCAGACGCCACTGCCAACCCTGCAATGCCACCTTCTAGCGCGGCCACCCGCTGCTCCAGCACGGCGCAGGTTGGGTTCATAATGCGCGAGTAAATATTTCCTTCCACTTTCAGATCAAACAGATCCGCCGCGTGCTGGGCGCTATCAAATGAAAACGACGTGGTCTGGTGGATCGGCACAGCAACAGCGTTTTGTGAATCAGGCGCATAGCCATGGTGGAGGGCAATGGTTTCAGGCTTCATAAGAACGGCTCGCTAGTTGATGAAGAGTCACCCTTGATCCTAAACAAGCGCCACTCTGAAGGCCAACGTCGTTTAGTCGAGGTAATAATCCTGATATGTCAGATATTGCACTTATCTCTCCCCATATATTGCTAGAAGTATAGAGCCACCTATTGATGTACAGTATAATTAGCCTGTTAAAATAAGCCTCATGTTAGACTCACGACTTCCATCATTTATTCATACCTATCGACAAAGGAACTGGCGATGCAAACAACGCCTCTAGTACGCAAAACGTCCTGCACCTTAGGTTTAGCTGCCGTACTCACTCTCAGCGGCTGTCAATCAGGTGCAGACATGGGCGGTATGCTCTCCGCTGGCACCGGCCTAGCAGGCGCTGTCACCATGAGTGACGAACAGATGCAACAACTAGGCGATCAAACGATTGCCCAGCTTGATGCCGAAAACCAGCTTGTCGCCAGTGACAGTCAATATGCCGAGCGGCTGGCAAGCCTGACCCAGGGTTGGGAAAATATCGACGGAAACGATCTTGAGTACAATGTCTATCAGTTGGATGACATCAACGCTTTTGCGGTACCCAACGGCTCTATCCGGTTACATACCGGCCTAATGGACGCAATGACAGACGACGAAGTGCGTTACGTTATCGCTCATGAAATTGGCCACGTGGCGCTAGGACACTCCAAGCGTGCTTTCCAAGTTGCTTACGCAGCATCGGCTG
>NZ_JABUZF010000079.1:19032-32589 GCF_014897885.1 Halomonas sp. 3D7M
TGAAGCCGCCGCTGCCAGCGGAAGTGCTACTGCAGCGGCACTGTCAAGCTCTCAACTTGGTGAGCTGGGCGAAAAACTGGTGAATGCCCAGTTCTCTCAACGTCAGGAAAATGAAGCTGATGACTACGCTGTTGAGCTGATGCAGCAGTACAACCTGAATACAGAAGCCTCCCTGACTGCGCTACGCAAATTGGAAGCAGCATACGGCAACAACAGCAGCTTTTTCTCCAGCCACCCCGCCCCGGGTGAACGGGCCGAGCGCCTTGAAGCTACGCTAAACTAAGCGCAGCCTACTGCTTCACCACGTATTACTTCAACGCTCGCTACTCCATTGCCTTGCCAAGTAAGCGCCTCTCGGTCTTGCTTGGCAACGGCATTAGCCTGTTCGCGACCATTTGCCCCCTACCACCCACTACCCAACACAAAGCAGCCGTTTGCCCTCACGGGAGCCGCGTGACGTTTCACCCGTCGCACCTCGTTTTTGTGCGTTAGTGGCCAATCCTAGCCCTCTCAAAAAACATTCTAAATAATAGAATGGTTCGAGTATTTTTAATCAATTTTATAATTATGTTAGCCTGCTTACAATATCTCTCGTCGTCCTATAGCGATGAACAGTCATCGCAAATGTAGCGACGTTTTATTTAACGTGAGGTTAAAAGTTATGAAGTTAATCAATACAGTAGCCGCCGCCGCTCTAATTTTATTCTCTGGTGCAGCACTTGCCGAGCGCGGCTCTGGTGAAGCCAATAAGATCTCCTACCCTGATTCATCAGCGCAACACCAAACCGACGCGAGCACGTTCAGTGCTGCTGAGTTACCAATTAGAAATTCGAAGTAATCAGCAACCTTCCTAAATCAGGAATTTGCTAATGGGTGGGCCTTTTGGTCCACCTTTTTCATCGATGGAAAGAGCGGTATATGAGCACCGATGCCCCCCGCATAGATGCAAATGCTCGCTAGTAATCTCTAGAGACTTGCTGTTAGGTCTTTATTAAGCCCCCGTAAGTTAACTCCAATTCACCACGAAGAAACGTCTCTTGTTGTTCGCCATTCGAACAAAATGTTATTTTCTCGCCTCGTATCCACATCGACGCAGCCGAGACACTCATGAGTAATACCCTACCAGAAGATGCTTTAAAGCCGACGGATCGTGATTTTGTTGCCGCTCTGGCTAGCGGGCTGGAAGTCGTGATGGCGTTTGATGAGACGCACACGCGGATGACGCTCAGCGAAGTCGCCGAGCGCACAGGAATGAACCGCGCGAAAGCACGGCGATTTTTACTGACGCTCCACGCCCTTGGCTATGTACGCAAACAGCAACGCTACTTCGAGCTAACCCCCAAAGTGCTACAGCTGGGCTACTCCTATTTAGCGTCTAATAATTACCGAGGCGTCATTCAGCAGTACCTGGAGGATATTACCCGCCAGTGTGGTGAGTCTTCATCGCTTGGAGTGCTCGATGGTGACGACGTTATCTATCTGGCCCGCTCAGCTGCTCCACACCGCTTAATGGCAATCACGCTTTCCGTCGGCACCCGCCTACCAGCGGCATACACATCCATGGGTAGAGTGCTCCTTGCCCAGTTGCCGGATAGCGAGCTGGATAACTACCTGAGCCAGCTCACCTTAACGCGCTATACCGACAAAACTATTACCGATAGCGCATCACTAAAAGCGGCGATTCAGCAAGCGCGGGAACAGGGTTATGCGATTACCGATCAAGAGTTGGATTCCGGTCTGCGCTCGATTGCTGTACCCGTATTTGATACCCATGGGAAACTGGTCGGCGCGATGAATATCAGTACCAATGCCGCCCGCGTGGATATGCCTACGCTGCTAGAAACTTACCGGCCGTTATTGATGGAAAAAGCACAGCTCATTCGCCAATCGGTGAGTGTGTAGCCAAAATGAATGCTTAAGATGGTTCAGGCTATGGTCAAACGGCAAGTCCTCGTCTTTGGATGTCTGGGAGGGCTTGTCTATTGCCTGTTGACATCAAGACGGTTGCAGAAGAGACCACGACATCAATATGCTAAACGTCGCTACACGCTCTCAATTGTGACTCGATCAAGTAGTCCCCACTACTTAGCCGGCGCCTCTCCTGAACCACCAATATCCACGCATGAGTGACGCCAACGCCACCTTGGAAGCCGGCACAGCTAACCGGTCTCCCTCTCCATCTCGCCACATTGACTAAATAGAATGAAAACACTCCTCTACCAACGGGCGTATTGCCTTTAGTAACACATCATTCCCATCAGCCGTTCTCCACCCTAGCTCAACCGAAAAATGGCCCAACGGTAGCGGACAGGGCAGCACCTTCAGCCCTGTCATGGCAGCAATTGAAGTGGCAGCATGCGCCGGTATGGTGGCAATCGCCGACGTCCCTTTCAGTAAGTAGGGCAAGGCAGCAAAATGCGTTGTGGCAGCGACGACGCGGCGCGACAGTCCCCGTTCTGCCAATACTTCGTCGACGATACCCACAAAACCACCCGATGACACCAGGATATGCTCAGCGGAAACGAAGCCTTCGATATCTAGCACTGCTGTCGCCCAGTGTTCAGGATCCACTACACAGGCGTAACTCGCCTCACCGAGTAGACATCGGCTCAAGCCACTTCTTGCCAATCCTCCTGAGCTAATCGCCAAGTCCAAGTTTCGTCCTGCCAGGGCATCAGCGACCACTTGGCTGTGAGCTTGCCGGAAAACCAGGCGTAAGCCGGGCATTGCGTGCGCCGCACGCTCGATCAGACGTGATCCAATGGCGATTTCAAAGTCATCGGAAAGACCAACTGTCACAGACCGCCCCTCGAAACTGCGTCCTAATGGCGACACCATGGCAAGGCTTTGGCGGATTTTTTGCAGCGCCTCTGAAACAACGAGCTTCAACTGTTGAGCAAGCAGGGTCGGCGCCAGCCCGCGCCCGGTGCGCAGAAACAACGGATCACCATAAACGTCTCTCAAGCGCTTTAATGCCGCACTCACCGCCGATTGGGTCAACCCTAGCCGCGTTGCTGCGCGACTCGCACCGCCCTCTTCATAGAGAGCTTCAAATACCTTGAGTAAGTTCAGGTCCGTTTTTGCGATATCAACTTTATTCATAACAAACAGAAACAAGCCTATCTTCATTAATATCGCTATAGCTTATAGCATTTTTTGTTATCAACTTTTGACGCGTTTTTCCCAAAGGTACCCAGCATGACGCAAACGACCGTTGCCGCTCTCCAAATCGGCTCACTCCCCTCAGGCAAAGCCGCTACACTCGATCTCATCCTCTCCTATGAGTCTGCCATTATTGAAGCGGGTGCCACCTTAGTGGTGTTGCCCGAAGCCGTACTCGGTGGCTATCCCAAAGGGGAGATTTTCGGCACTCGGCTTGGCTACCGGCTGCCCGAGGGCCGTGACGCTTTCGCCGCTTACTTTGCTAACGCAATTGATGTTCCTGGCCCTGAAACAGAAGCTCTTGCTGATCTCTCGGCGCGTACCGGGGCAACCCTCGTGGTAGGCATTATTGAGCGTGATGGCAGCTCGCTCTACTGCTCAGCGCTATTCTTCGACCCTGAACAGGGGCTTATCGGCAAGCATCGCAAGCTGATGCCAACAGGCACAGAACGATTGATTTGGGCTCAAGGTGATGGCTCCACCCTAACCACTGTGAATACCCAAGCAGGGACTGCAGGTGCCGCTATCTGCTGGGAAAATCATATGCCGTTGCTGCGCACCGCTATGTACGCCAAGGGGGTTGAAATATGGTGCGCCCCCACAGTGGATGAACGCGATGTCTGGCAAGCATCCATGCGCCATATCGCCCACGAAGGGCGCTGTTTCGTCGTTAGCGCCTGTCAGATCCAACCCTCTCCCGCCGAGCTTGGCATTGAAGTAGCAGATTGGGACAGCAATCGCCCGCTGATTCGCGGCGGCAGTCTGATCGTTGGCCCGTTAGGAGACGTGCTTGCAGGACCGATGCGCGAACAGGCAGGCTTGCTAACAGCGCAGGTAGATACCGCCCAACTCATTCAGGCACGCTATGACTTTGATGTTGTTGGGCATTACTCCCGCCCTGATGTATTCGAGCTAACCGTCGATGAGCGGCCAAAGCAGGGGGTCGTCTTTAATTGCTAACGGTCTGTGCCACTGGCAGACGTTACGTGGGTAAGATGAACTGCACCTATCCCAGGTAGCGTTAGCCATTAAACGCACCGCCAGGACATATGCGTAGTGACGCTCAGCAACTGACTGCCTAGTGATACTTAACAAATAGTTCGCAGAGTAAGTTTTATAGAGTTCTGAGTAAGTAGTCACTCAGAACTCTATGCTTTGTTACTATTTGCTCGACGGCCCCAGGAAACGCGTTTCACTAACACGCGTTACCGATGGTTCTTCCAGCGATGTAAAGCGCAGCTCAATGGGGTGGCTGGGTTGAGTCAAAACACCCTCATCGGCGCTGAGAGCAACCCGTAAGCGGCGAGTCTCGTTAGCCTCTACGTCAATGGTTTCCATGCCTTGTAAGCGCAGCCCTGGCAAGCCGGATGCCGTTAACACATAGCGGTGAGGATCGGTATCTTGATTGCGCAGCGTTACGTTGTAGTAGTTGACGATGCGTCCACTTTCGGTGCCTTCAAACAACGCTTGGCGATCTCGCGCAATATCAACATCAATGGGTACTCGGGTATTCAAGAAGCCAACGAGTAGCGCCACCATAGAGAGCAACGCCACAGCATAAGCGATCAGTTGAGGGCGCCAGAAACGGGTGCCTTTTCCCTCCAACGCGCGCTCCGTGGTATAGCGTACGAGGCCAAGCGGTTTATTAAGCCGTGCCATGACGCTGTCACAGGCATCAATACACGCGGCGCAGCCAATGCATTCGTACTGCAGCCCATCACGAATATCGATCCCTGTTGGGCATACCTGAACACACAGCTCACAATCGATGCAGTCACCAACACTGGATGTCTTAGCAGCTTTTTGATGATGATTACGGCGAGGCTCACCACGCGCAGCATCATAAGAAACAATCAGTGTATTAGCGTCGAACATTGCCGACTGAAAACGCGCGTAAGGACACATATGGAGGCAGACTTGGTGGCGTAGCCAACCCGCATTCAGGTATGTAAAAACCGTGAAGAAGCCGATCCAAAATAGCGCCCAGGGGTGCGCATTCAAGCTGACAAAGTCCACCACCAACGCTCTAATCGGCGTGAAGTAACCGACAAAGGCGATCCCCGTTGCCAGCGCGATCAGCAACCAAGCCGCATGTTTAGCGGTTTTGCGCCACAGCGTGTCAAAGGTACGTGATGCGTTATCACGACGTATGCGACGGTGCCGTGGCCCTTCCAAGCGATGCTCAAACCAGATAAACAGAAAGGTCCAAACGCTTTGCGGACAGCTATAGCCACACCACACGCGCCCCGCCGCTACCGTGATCAAAAACAAGCCAAAGGCGCACAGCACCAAGATCCAGGTGAGCAAGATAAAGTCTTGTGGATAAAACGTCGCCGCAAAAATATGGAACTCTTGGGCAGCAAGGTCAAACCATACCAGCGGCCGGTCCCCCCAATTAACCCATGGCAAGCCAAAATACAGCGCCATTAACAACCAGTTTGAGTAACGCCGGATGCGTTGAAAGAAGCCGCCAATTTCTCGCACATAAATATGCCCAAGCTTGGATGGCTTATTACTGGGTGGCTTGTTACTAGCAGGCTGATGACGGGAATCATTAGCAGAAGGCGAGTGGTATTCAACCGCTGCCTCAGTGGTTAGGTTTTGCAATGGAATGCGTTGCGTCATACCGATATCCAGAATAGAGGGAGTGGAGGTCATACGGTCGAGGGGCGTCGCCGATTATTAACCACCACTATCCCCACTACGCTGACTAACAAACAGGCGCAGTTTTAGATAAATATTGCGTATCAGTTGCGTCGAAACAGCTTATAAATTCACCTTCTGATATGCTTTTTATTAATGAATTTGAGCCTGTTTTAAATTTCCCACATGCGTCACAGTGGCATTTCCCTCTAGCAGAGAGTTTCACTTGTGCCACTTAAAACTGTGATGGAGTATCCTGGGGCTATCCTCAACGCACCGACGGTTTATCCCATGAAACGTTACGAACAATTTGCCGATGAGATCGCCACGTTGATTCGTCAGGGCGTGCTTGGCCCTGGGGAGCGAATTCCCTCGGTTCGCTAGGCCAGTCGTCACCATGGGATCAGCCCATCCACGGTGTTTCAGGCGTACTACTTACTCGAAAACCGCGGTCTCATCACGGCACGAGCACGCTCAGGCTATTTTGTTCGTGAACATGCTCGGCGCTTGCTGGGCGAGCCACGTGTGACGTTGCAGCCCACTGACCCCGCGGAAGTAGAAGTCAGTGAGCTAGTGTTCTCGGTGCTCGACTCACTGCAGGATGATCGAACGGTGCCTTTTGGGTCAGCTTTCCCAAGCCCTGAGCTTTTCCCGCTTTCTCGGCTGAGCACCAGCATGACACGTGGTCTGCGCGAGCTTTCTCCTCAGCAGGTAGTGGCCGACATGACCACCGGGCATGTCGACCTGTGCCGACAAATCGCCCTGCGCTACATGCTGGGGGGAATTCAGCTTCCAATGGAAGAGCTGGTGATTACCAATGGCGCGATGGAAGCGCTCAACTTAGCCCTGCAGTGCGTGACCCAACCTGGCGATTTGGTGGCGGTTGAGTCCCCGGCGTTTTATGCCAGCCTGCAAGTATTGGAGCGGCTAAAACTGCGTGCAGTGGAGATTCCAGTGCATCCGCGCGAGGGTATCGACCTTGATGTGTTAGCGGAGCGGCTAGCATCGTTACCTATCAAAGCCTGCTGGTTTATGAGTCATCTGCAAAACCCGCTCGGCGCCAGCCTAAGCAATGAGCGTAAGCAGACCCTTTATCAACTATTAAAGCAGCACCAAGTCCCTATGCTAGAGGATGACGTGTATGCCGAGCTTTACTTTGGCAGCACGCCACCTGCCCCAGTGAAGGCGTTTGATGATGAGGGGTTAGTGATTCACTGCAGCTCTTTCTCGAAATGTTTGGCGCCTGGCTATCGCGTTGGCTGGGTAGCCGGGGGGCGCTACGCCGAAGCTATTTCAAGACTGAAGTTAATGACGACTATTTCGCCCTCCATTCCCGCGCAGGCAGCCATTGCCGACTATTTACAGCACGGCGGCTATGACCGTCACTTACGTAAGCTCCGCCACGCTCTGGAAGCCCAACAAGGTAGTATGCTGGCGTCTGCAGACCGCTACTTTCCCACCCAAACGCGTATTACCCGCCCTGATGGCGGCTACTTTTTATGGGTAGAGTTTCCTGAAAAAGTTGACTCACTACGCTTATTTAACATGGCGCTCGACCACGGTGTTAGCTTAGCGCCAGGCCCCATTTTTTCTGCAACCCAGCAGTTCCGACACTGTGTACGCTTAAGCTATGGCCACCCGTGGACAGCACGCAGCGAGCGGGGCATGACCCTGGGGCAGTTATTAACTCTTTTTTAACCCCCTTGTTTTAATCCTCCCTATTTTAACAGCCCTGTTTTAACAACTCGATTCTAGTAGACCGGTCACAACTTATTGCCGCCATGTTGCTTACCTCGTGGCGCTCTCAATCAACTGATATGGTTGTTTAATAAAAATCTGAGTCTGTTATGAAATACAGCAGACAATAGACTACTCCGATGAAGCCACACAGCGGCTATACCGGCCCGCTATTGAGTTAAAGAGGGTGGCTGTCACCGGAGGAAGCACCATGTTCGGAATTGAGGCCGTTGACCTGGCCAGAATTCAGTTTGCCTTTACGATTTCCTTTCACATTATCTTT
This sequence comes from Halomonas sp. 3D7M, assembly GCF_014897885.1. Lineage (NCBI taxonomy): Bacteria > Pseudomonadati > Pseudomonadota > Gammaproteobacteria > Oceanospirillales > Halomonadaceae > Halomonas > Halomonas sp. 3D7M. Next base: position 26,858 of record NZ_JABUZF010000079.1, read on the forward strand.
CCTGCCATCACCATCGGGCTAGCCAGCTACTTAGCGGTATTAGAGGGTCTCTGGCTTAAAACCCAACGGGATACCTATCGCCTTCTTTACCATTTCTGGTCAAAAATATTCGCCGTTAATTTTGCGATGGGGGTGGTATCCGGCATTGTGATGGCGTACCAGTTTGGGACCCACTGGAGCGGATTTTCCGCCTTTGCAGGCAGCATCACAGGGCCCTTGCTCACCTATGAAGTGCTTACCGCCTTCTTCCTTGAAGCCGGGTTTTTAGGCGTAATGCTATTTGGCTGGGAACGTGTCGGCCGAGGCTTACACTTTTTCGCTACCTGTATGGTTGCACTCGGCACCATCGTGTCGATGTTTTGGATTCTCTCCTCCAATAGTTGGATGCAGACACCTCAAGGGCACGAAATTGTTAATGGCGCGGTGATTCCAGTTGACTGGATGAAGATTGTCTTTAACCCCTCGTTCCCCTATCGACTTGCCCATATGGCCCTAGCCGCCTTTTTGAGTACAGCCTTATTCGTCGCTGCCTCCAGCGCTTGGCTGCTGCTACGGGGTAAGCAGTCTGCCGAGGTACGGACGATGCTTTCCATGGCACTCATTATGCTGGCAATCACCGCTCCGCTACAGGCTGTGGTGGGAGACTTTCATGGCCTCAATACGCTTAAACATCAGCCTGCCAAAATCGCCGCTATCGAAGGGCATTGGGATAACAGCAGCGGCGAGCCCACCCCACTCATTCTATTCGGCTGGCCCGATATGGCGCGCGAAGAAACCCGTTTCAAACTGGAGATCCCTGTGCTGGGAAGCCTGCTGTTAAAACATAGTTTGACCGAGCAGGTGCCCGCCCTTAAAGAGTTCGCCCCACAAGACAGACCCAATTCGACCATCGTGTTTTGGAGCTTTCGCTTGATGGTGGGGTTGGGCGTATTAATGATTTTGCTTGCCATCGTGGGCAACATCCTGCGCCTCAAAGGTCAACTTTATGGCTCCCATAAATTTCTTATCTGCACCCTATGCATGGGGCCAGCAGGTCTGGTGGCACTGCTAGCGGGCTGGTTTACCACAGAAGTAGGCCGACAACCCTGGGTAGTTTACGGGTTATTAAGAACCACCGATGCAGCATCAGCGCACAGTGCTGTTCACCTCAGCATTAGCTTAACTATTTTTGTGGTGGTGTATCTGGCGGTTTTTGGCACCGGCGTTGTGTACATGATGCACTTGGTAAACAAAGGCCCAAGCGAGCCCTCCACACCTACGCTAGGCGGCCCGGGCCATCATCGCACGCCAGCTCGCCCTCTCTCGGCGGCCAATGAAACGCTGAGCACAACTCACTAATTAGAACGGGGTGCACTATGGGAATTGATCTATCACTCGCCTGGGCCATTATCATTCTGTTTGGGTTGATGATGTATGTAGTCATGGATGGGTTTGACTTGGGCATTGGCTTGCTCTTTCTGCATGTTCATAACGAGCAAGACCGAGACATTATGATGAACACCGTTGCGCCGGTGTGGGACGGTAACGAAACGTGGTTGGTGCTAGGCGGAGCAGGGTTGTTTGCTGCGTTCCCCCTCGCCTACGCAGTCGTGTTGGAAGCGCTGGCTATTCCGCTGATCGTGATGCTGCTAGGGCTGATTTTTCGCGGCGTCGCCTTTGAGTTTCGCTTCAAGGCCTCCCCCGAGCGACGGCATGTATGGGATAAAGCTTTCATTGGCGGCTCGCTGCTGGCAACGGCAGCCCAGGGCATTGCATTGGGTGCTTATATTCAAGGTATCGCTTTCGACGGCACTCACTACAGCGGAGGAGCGCTGGATTGGCTAACGCCATTCTCGCTATTTTGCGGTATCGGCTTGCTGTTTGCTTATGCTCTGCTTGGCAGCACTTGGCTGATTATGAAAACTGAAGGGCTCTTGCAACAACGGATGTACCAGATCACCAAACCGTTAATCATCGGGCTACTCATTATGATCGCCCTGATAAGCGTATGGACACCGCTGGCCTATCCAAACATTGCGTCACGCTGGTTTTCGTTACCCAACCTACTGTGGTTCTTACCGGTGCCGCTATTAGTAGCTATCACCGGCTGGTGGCTGTGGCGTGCCATTACTTATCAGCGCAACGCGCTTCCCTTTATTTTGGTACTGGGGCTGGTTTTTCTAGGCTATAGCGGTTTGGGCATTAGCTTGTGGCCAACCATTATTCCGCCGAATGCATCTATCTGGCAGGTTGCCGCTCCGCCCCAAAGTCAAGGCTTTGCCTTAGTGGGAACACTGTTTATTTTACCAATTATTTTGATGTACACCGCATGGAGCTACTACGTCTTCCGCGGCAAGGTGAAGCCGGGTGATGCCTACCATTGAACAAGCTGATGTTGATCAACGTACTGGTATTAAGGAACGTACAGGAGCAATGCAATGAAATCACTCGCTAAGCGTTTAGGCTGGTTAATGACCCTTTGGTTGTCGAGTGTTGGTGTTCTGTTACTGCTTTCACTGGGAATTAAGCTCATGATGGGGCTAGTGGGCTTAACCAGCTAAACGACTGACTTTGTCTGGTCAACGTATTAGGCATGGGGTCATAGGTTATGAATGCTCTATGGCAACGTGCCTGCCACTGAACAATATTCACCGCTGTACAAAATCCGACGTTGTTGATGCCGCCGAAAAATCGCGCAGCTCCCTTACTCTTTCACGCCTCCAACTCCCCACTCGCCTTCATCAAGACCAAAGTATAAGAATTACAATTATCAAAAATTGATAACTTTTTTTTCCTTTGCTTATTTTACTGCGTATCGTTTATCAAAATTTGAGGTAATTTCGATGGGGCCATCCGACCGCATGCTGGCGCTGCTGTGCTGCCTAGCCAATCAAGGAGAAGCAATGACGGTGAAGTCGCTGGCCGAGCTAACCGCTCAGCCAGTCTCGACTGCATACCGCCACCTGCGCCAACTTTTGGCCTGGGGCCTAGTCAGCGAGCGCGAGGGTGGCACCTATGCGCCAGGCCCTCAGGCGGTGCGTCTGCACCAAGGTTTCGAACACCACAACGAACTGCTTCGCTGGGCTCGCCCGGTGCTGATCGAGTTGACTGAGACCACCCAGGAGAGCTCAGCGCTGCTGATAGCAGTACGTGACCACGCCCTCTGCGTAGAGATGATCGATAGCCCACAGCCGCTGCGCTGCTGCTACCACCGGGGCCAAGTGCAACCGTTACTCAAGGGTGCCAGCGCTCGGGCGCTGTTGGCCTGGATGAGCGAAGAAGAGCGTCAAATGGCACTGATGCTTCGCTCGGCGGCGGAGCGGGACGATGCCCTGATCGGCCTTGAGGCTATTCGCCAGCAGGGCGTAGCGATCAGTCTGGGCGAAATAGATCAAGGGGTGTGGGGCGCCAGCGCGCCAGTGTTCAACGGCCGCAGTCGCCTTAAGGCTGTGATCAGTGTGATGGCCCCCAGCGCCCGGGCTCAAGACCGAGCCGAGGCCCTGAGCGAGGCCACGCGCCTCAGTGCACAACGATTAGGAGAACTCCTGCAGTGACACAAGCAGATAATGAGGCGGCGCTGATGGCGCCCTGGCAAGGCCGGGTCGATAACACGGAGACAGGTGACGCACGGCGCTGGCATCAGGTGATGCGTCCGGTTTCTCAGGCCAAGGCGCCGGGGCGCGCTTTGTTAGGTTTTTGCTCTGATGCTGGCGTCGCCCGCAACCAAGGACGGACGGGGGCCAGTGAAGGCCCCCTGGCGCTGCGTCGCCAGCTAGCTAACCAGGCTTATCACCTAACGGCACCGCTGTATGATGCCGGCGATGTGGTCTGCCAAGGCGACAACCTAGAGAGCGCCCAGCAAGCCTTCGCCGGGCAGGTGTCCGAACTGCTCGAACAGGGGCATCGGGTTATCGGCTTAGGCGGCGGCCACGAGATCGCCTTCGCTAGCTTTTCGGGGCTGCTAGCTCACGCCCAACGTCAGGCGACGATGCCGCGCCTAGGCATTCTCAACCTGGATGCTCATCTTGACCTACGCCAGGCCGAGCGCGCCAGCTCCGGCACGCCCTTTCGGCAGTGCGCCGAGCTGTGCCAAGAGGCGGGCATCGACTTCCACTACACCTGCCTTGGCGTGAGTCGTGGCGGCAATACACCAGCGCTTTTCGCCCGCGCCGAGTCGCTGGGAGTGGAGTGGGTGCTCGACGAGCAGTGTCGCTCGCTGGACAGCCCCGCGATGAAAGCCGCTCTGGAGCGGCTGCTGACACAGGTCGACTGGCTCTACCTCACCATCTGCTTAGACGCCTTACCAGCCTGGATTGCCCCGGGCGTCAGCGCCCCTTCCGCCCGGGGCATCGAGCTGTCCCTGGTTGAGGATGTCATTGATCATCTAGCCGCACGCGTTGCGCTGCCAGTAGTGGACGTAGCCGAGTTCAATCCAAGCCTGGATATAGACGCGCGAACGGCCCGTGTGGCGGCCCGTCTGGTCGAGCGCCTGGCGCGCTAACCAACGATTAACCGGTCGTCAACGGCCACCCCTACCCGACCGCCCTGAGCGGCACACAACAACTCATGGAGCATCAACATGCACTTTACTCTGGATGCCGTGTCCACCACGGCACTGGCGCTGATATTGCTTGCATTTGGCGCCGGGCTTAAGCGCCGGCTCAACTGGCTGGAACACTTCTGCGTCCCTACCCCAGTGATCGGCGGTTTCGGCTTCGCCCTGCTGGCCTGGCTGCTGCGCGATCTTGGCTTGGTTACCTTCGAGCCTTGACACGGCGATGCAGAGTCCATTGATGATCGCCTTCTTCACCACCGTGGGCCTGGGTGGAAGCCTGGCGCTGCTCAAGAAGGGCGGTAAGGCGCTGGGCATCTATCTAGTGGCCTGCTGGCTGCTGGCGCTGATGCAGAACGGCGTGGGCATTGGCATGGCCAGCCTGCTTGGCCTCGACCCGCTGATCGGCCTGATGGCCGGAGCCACCTCCTTAGAGGGCGGCTTTGGCGCAGCAGCGGCCTTTGGCCCTGAGGCGGAAGCCCTGGGTGCCCAGGGTGCCACTACTGCCGCCATTGCCTCTGCCACCTTCGGCATGATTGTCGGCGGTGTGATCGGCGCGCCCATCGCCCGCTGGATCATCGATCGTCGGCAGATTCCGGTTGTCGCCGAGGACGTGCATGATCTGGAGAAACTGCAAGCCGAGGAGCGCCCCACCCAAGCGCCCATCGACAGCCGTACCCTGCTGCGCGTGCTGGCCGTTGTAGTACCGATCATGGTACTGGGAGTGTGGTTCAAAGAGGCCCTGTCAACTCACCTAGGGGTCATCCTGCCGAGTTATGTGGGCGCCATGTTTGTCGCCATCCTGCTACGCAATCTTAATGATCGCTTCCACTGGGTCAGCATGCCAGACAACGCCCTCGCCACCCTGGGCGACGTAGCCTTGGGCGTCTTCCTGACCATGGCAATGATGAATCTTAAGATCTGGCAGCTCCAGGAGATGGGCGGCTCACTGCTGTTAATCCTGCTGGTGCAGACCTTGGCCATCGTCTTCCTGGCCGTGGTGGTGCTGTTCCGTCTGCTGGGCCGCAACTACGACGCCGCAGTGCTTACCGCGGGCTTTATTGGCCACGGTCTAGGCGCTACTCCCAATGCGGTGGCGAATATGAGCGCGGTGTGCGAGCACTATCGTGTGGTGTCGCATAAGGCCTTCATTATCGTCCCGCTGTGCGGCGCCGTGCTGATCGATATTGTCGCCATCCCC
>NZ_JABUZF010000079.1:32609-50087 GCF_014897885.1 Halomonas sp. 3D7M
CCGCCATTACCTGGTGTCTGAACGCCTTCGCCTGATCAATGTTCGTCCGACAACGCTAGCCTCTGGATTCAGCTGGCGTTGTCGTTTTTGTCGCCGATGCCGCGAAGGTACTCATTACCTCTAGCCACACCTCTGCTACCGGTGAAGGCAAACCCTCGCGGCAAATTGCGCTCCCCAGGCACCTGCTCCAACTCCTCCATGGCTTTCGACCGTATAACGCCAATCAGAAACGCATTAGGACACGTTATCCTCTTTAGTAACGGGCTCTTCGATGGGCTCGCCATTCTCATCCAGCAATTGGTGATCATATGCTGCTTGAAGCCCCGTCTCTTCAGCAGCGGACTGCTCCTCTTGCAGTGGTTCTTCTTCAACTGATTCTTCCACCAAGTCTGCCCAGTAATCAATGTGGCCAGGATAAGCTGGCGATATAATCGCCACCACAATACCAACGACAGAAAATAGCGAAAATGCGTAGGCATAACCAAAGCCGTCCACCAGCATACCAACAACCGGCGATCCTACTGCCTGCCCAAGCGCACAGGCCATAAAAGGCAAGACTGGCCCCATGGAAAGCCGCCCCGGCAATAGCCGAATCCCCGTCATCAGATACAGTCCCGTTAAGCTCATGTAAGCAAGTCCAAACACCATGGCGGAAAATATCGCCAATGCTAACTGGCCTGGACTGGCAGCAAGCAACACCAAGCTTGAAGACAACATCATTAACATTAATGCCTGCGTAATAGGAGGGTTATTACGGTCAGCCAAATCACTCACTACGGCACCTCCAAGCCCAGCAAGTCCTACGGCAAACCAAAGCCAACCAGTTTGATTAGGAGGCAACCCACCAAGGGTAACGGCCAAATCAGGCGCAAAAAGCCAGAACGGCGAAGACACAAACCCCATAGCGAAAGCAAAGAGTGATAGCCGGGTAAGGCGCGACCACTGTAGCCGCGTGATTGGCGGTGGCGGCGCCGCATTCGCTGGCACAACCCGAGAGACCGAAGGAATAAAGTACCAGGCAGCAATGACCCCTAAGCCTGCCAAAACAGCAAAGCTAGTGTAGGTAAAGCGCCACGCATCGGCCAGGAAAACGACCGTCGGCACTGCTACGATAATGCCAATACTGGTGCCAGCATTCATGATAGAGCTAACGCGGCCATGCATTGTTCGGATCACCAGCGCCTGCATAGCAGCCGTCAGAGCGGGCATCATCAAGCCGGTACAAATGCCGCAGACAAAAACACCTACGCCGAGCGATAAGGCGCCAGAAGACTGGCTGATAAAGACAAGGCCAGCCACACCAAATCCACCTGACAACACCGCTAAATTACGCGCACCGAGCCGATCGGCTGCAAGCGGTGCGAACAACGTCGCCAAGACAAAACTAATAAACGGCAGCGCCCCAATAATGCCAATCAAGTACGCTGTCAGTTCTAGCTCGGCGCTAATGGAAGGCACAAATAAACCAAACGCAAAGCGCGCAAGTCCATAGCTAATCGCTACCAGCGCTGCACCAAATAGGGCGAACCCCATGTTCGACAAGGTTTTCATACCGAGCACTCCACGGCCGTGTGTGTCTTGTGCATCAAGCTGATCTATCAACTGCGCCACCAATAGCTTACTTCGCTGGGTGATTGCAATCTCCGGCTGTGTGGCTGCCGCAAAGAGGTATGATTTAGTCGATACGCAGAATGCTTAAGTTAAAAATAAGCATTAAAAGAAGGTGACACTGAAAGTTTCACCGCTAGCTGCCAAGGGCGTTGATAACATCGCTAAGAAGTCACTTCGGTTGTATCAACCCATCACCGTTGCTTTGAAAGCAACAAATTTGTCATTAAAACGACTCTTTTCTACCCGCCAAGTCGCTTAGCTTACAAAAAGCCGAATAAAGGCACCGACAACAGTAGGGATAGGAAATGTTTTCAGATAAACAAGTTAGTGAAGCCACTGCTTTGCGGCATCGGCTACACCAGCAGCCCGAGCTTAAATTCCAGGAAAATAACACCGCCGCGCTGGTCGCGGAGCGGCTAAGAGCGCTTGGCTATCGCGTTACCGAAGGTATTGCCACTACAGGCGTTATGGCTGAGCTAGCGACCGGTCACGAAGGCCCAGTGATTGCCTTTCGCGCCGATATGGATGCGTTACCCATCAAGGAAGCCAACACATTTGAGCATCGCTCCCAACGGCAAGGTTTGATGCATGCCTGTGGTCACGATGGGCATACCGCCACGCTTTTGTTGGCTGCCGAGGCCATCATGGCGCTGCGTGACGAGCTGTGTGGACACATTAAACTGCTATTTCAGCCTGGCGAGGAAGGTGGCAATGGTGCCGACATCATGGTCAAGGCAGGGGTATTGGAAAACCCCAAGGTGGACGCGATATTTGGCTACCACAACCGCCCTGGTTTCCCAACAGGCCAACTGTTTGTTAAACCCGGGCCGGCTATGGGCGGTAACGACACTTATAAAATCACTATCGAAGGTATTTCCGGCCATGCCGCCATGCCGCACTTGGCGGTAGATCCTATTTATGTCGGGGCATCGCTGGTACAGCAGTTGCAAGGGTTAGTGGGCCGCCACAAATCGCCGCTGGAAGCAGGCGTGATCACTGTAGCTGCTTTCCATGCGGGCGATGCCGCAAATGTGATTCCTGGCCAAGCCGAGCTGCTAGTGAATATCCGCAGCGACCGCCCCTCTTCACGCGAAGCGCTTGCAGGCAAGCTTAAGCAGGTAACCGCTGGCGTATGCGCAGCCCACAGTGCGCAGTTTCATCTGGAACACCTACACCAGGTGCCCCCCCTGGTTAACGACCCTGCGTGGTCAGAACGTGTGTTAGCGGTTGCCAACAAGCACGGAATAAGCCACGACATTCAGCAGCTGGACTATATGCCCACTATGGGTGCCGAAGATTTCGCGTTCTACCTGCAGGAAGTACCGGGGTGTTTCTTCTTTGTCGGTAATGGCGATAGCGCCTATCTGCACAACGAGCACTACGACTTTAACGATGCTGTTCTGCCGGTCGCAGGCGGGATGTTTGTGGCGCTGGCAAAAGAGCTGTTAGCACGAGCGTAATTCTCTGCAGGCCTCTCATTATTACGATTAAAAAAATAACGTTAAGTAAAAAGGATTAATACGATGCAAGGTGTTCTTTCATCTATTGAGCGTGTGGGTAATAAGCTCCCACACCCGTTTATTCTCTTTGTCATTTTGGCTGGCGTAGTTGTGGTCGTCTCAGCCCTGCTTGCCGCACTCGGCGTTTCAGCGGTTAACCCGCAAACCGACGCAGTGGTGCAGGTACGCAGTCTACTCTCGGCTGATGGCATTGAGTTTATGCTGACCAGCGTGGTCAGTAACTTCGTTAACTTCCCTCCCCTCGGCCTTATTTTGGTGGTGATGTTTGGCATTGGTTTGGCCGATAAAGTGGGCTTAATGTCGACCTTGATGCAGGTGAGCGTGGCGAAAGCACCACCCGCTCTGCTCACTTTCTGCGTTTTTATGGCGGGTATTTGCGGCAGTATTGCCTCCGATGCCAACTACCTGATCCTGATCCCGCTAGCCGCCATGGTGTACTACTCGGTGGGCCGTCACCCAATCGCCGGTGCAGCTGCCGCCTACGCAGCGGCAGGCGCCGGGTTTGATGCCAGCCTGTTCATTACCGTCGGGGATGCGCTGTTTGCTGGCATAACCACGGAGGCCGCACGCTTGGTAGACCCAGACGCCTACGTCTCACCTGTTGATAACTACTACTTTGTGGCCTGCTCAGTGTTTGTGCTGGCAATTGTTGGCACGTTAGTCATCGATAAGATCGTAGAGCCGAGGCTGCAACGCACCCTACCGATAAGCAAAGACTTTAAAACTGACATTATAAAACCGGCATTAACCGACGCAGAAAAGCGCGGCCTAAAGCGGGTAGGTATTGCCACACTGATTTACCTAGCGCTGATCTTAATTGCCGTGGTGCCCGAGGCATCACCACTGCGCAATGAAGAGGGCGGCTTGATCCCCTCGCCCTTTTTGCGCTCACTCGTGCCACTGATGTTTGGCTACTTCGTCACTATTGGCTTGGTATACGGCATCACCACCGACAAGATCACCAGCAGCCGTGATGTACCACAACGCATGGCGGAGTCTGCCAGTGACTTAGCACCTACCCTAGTACTGTTCTTTGCCATTTCGCAGTTTATTGCTTATTTCCGCTGGTCAGAATTGGGGCAATTTATTGCTATTGAAGGCTCCAATATTCTGCAAAGCACCGGATTTACCGGGCTACCGCTAGTAGGCGCGTTTATTGCGATGAGCGCAGTGCTGAACGTCTTTATGACCAGCGGCTCCGCTCAGTGGGCATTAATGGCCCCGGTATTCGTGCCGATGCTGATGATGATCGACTTCGATCCAGCTTTTGTATTGGCAATGTTCCGCATAGGCGATTCCAGCACGAACATCATCTCCCCTATGAGCCCATATTTTTCGGTAGCACTGGTGTATATGCAGCGCTATAAGCCAGATATGGGGCTAGGCACGTTGATAGCCACCATGCTGCCGTTAGCCATAGGCTTTTTGCTCGCCTGGTCAGCGTTTTTGATGTTCTGGCTGGCCATGGGCTGGCCAATTGGCCCAGGCGTATACATGATGGCTAACTGATACTTCAGTACGTCACTGCATCGCCATCATTAACTTCCACAAATAGTCGGCAGCGGGCGAAAGCCTTCTGCCGACTCTACGCACCAAATTGCCTTGGCTACTAGCGGCCATAGGGTGGTCAATGGGAATCGCCTTCAGCAAACCAGCGTTTACTTCGCTGCGTGCAGCAGCAGCCGTCATAAACGACACGCCAATCCCCGCACATGCCAACCTTCGAGACACCGAATGCAGGTTGCAACGATAGGCAGGCGTAGCCAACTGCCCGGCAGCACCAAATAGCGCATTCACGAACTGCTGCGAGCCCGAGGCATCCGGTAAAAAAATCAATTTGTGCTGTAATAACTCCGTGACCGACACGCTATCTTGGCGGGCAAGCCGGTGGGATGGTGCTACCAGCGCGCACAACGGCCCCCGCTCAAAAGAGTGCACTACTAACCGTGGGTCTGAAATGGGGCCGTAGGTAATAGCAATATCCACCTCGTCGCTGGCCACCATCTCATGGGGTTCTCGGGGGTAATAAATCCCTGTTTTAATCTCGATCAGCACGTCGGGATAATGCTCGGAAACACGGCGCATCACGTGGTTGATAAAGCTATCCACAAAGCCATCACCTACCGAGACTACCACCTTCCCCGACTGTAAATTGCGTAACCGAGACAGCGTATCTCCCAGCTCTGAATTCAACCGCCGCTGAGCAAGAAATCCTTCCACTACCAATTGGCCTGCTTCGGTCAACGTCACATGCCGCCCTTGACGCTCCAACAACGCCATGCCCAATTCTCTCTCCAACCCACGTACTTGGCGGCTTACCACAGAGGGATTGATATGCAGATGCTCCGCCGCCGCACGAATGCCACCGCAACTGCTTACCTCAAATAAGTAAAACGCACGTTTATCCAGTAGGGTCATGGTGATCTCGTGTGAATAACCTCGTGCCGATGAGCTCGCACACCAGCTTTTTCAAACCAATAGCAACAAAATGCCCCTATCTAAGGCAGCTTGCTCCCATCTTTTTTATGCTACTTTCGAAATATAAATAATGTGATTTTATAGTGGCAGACCATGCGTGCCTATCTAAGCCAGAACGTGTGCCCTAAAACCTTATTGAGTCAAAAAATCACCCACACGCTCACATAAAGACATGGAACATGGACACAAAGAGTAGAATGAAAATTACTCTGAATGCGATAGGAGCATGCATCGTTGCAAATAGCTGAGATAACACCCTCTGAGGTGCCAATGGAGCTACTTCTTTTAGCGGATCCCTGCGAAGAAGCCATCAAAAGCTACCTATATCAATCAAGATGCTTCATCGCCTGTGCCAAGGGTTCGGTAGTTGGAGTTTGTGTTATCAAGCCGATTTCTGAGGGAGCACTGGAATTGATGAACATTGCCGTTTCACCATCGGTTCAACAGAACGGTGTTGGTACACAACTTCTCAGGCATGTTATCGAAAAAGTAAAGGCATCTGGTGCGCAACGCTTAGAGGTAGGAACGGGTACATTCGGCTATCAACTGACCTTCTACCAACGGCAGGGCTTTAGGGTTAATTGTATTGATAAAGATTTTTTCTTGAAGAACTACCCTGAGCCTATCATTGAAAATGGAATTCAGCACAAAGATATGCTTAGACTAAGCCTGGAATTTTAGCCCCCTCATAAGATAACGGTTAATAACTCAGCATATTCTCTTTAGACTACTCTATAAACAAACGCGAAAACCCCGCACACGGCGGGGTTTTTAAGCTTACCGACTTAGCCGGTAGCTAATATCTCGGTAGGGAGTTTATTCCACAACCTTGATATTAGAAGCTTGAAGGCCTTTTTGGCCCTGAGTGACGTCAAAAGAAACCTTCTGACCGTCTTGCAGGGATTTAAAGCCTTCTGCTTGAATTTCGGAGAAGTGTGCGAACAGATCGTCGCCGCTAACTTCAGGAGAAATAAAGCCGAAGCCTTTAGTGTCGTTAAACCACTTTACGGTACCAGTTGCCATGATCGAAATCCTCGATTTAGCGAAATTAATGCCGGGGAAATACCCGAGTTACAGAGGGTAGAACAAGAGACTTTCACCAGGCTCAACGCTAAAATGCTTCGATACTGCTGACAACGTTCGACTTGCTAACCAACTGCAATCAGTCTGCGCTTCTATATTACTTACGTCAACAGCTAATACCAAAAAGAGCTAAATAAGGTAACAACAGCCTCTATATTGAGGTGTTTATCCTGAACATAAAATAAAGCTTAATCATATATTGAGGATTTAAAACATTCATTACAGCAACTTACAAACTTATTGGCTGGCATATAGCCAGCCATTCTTTTAAAACAATTTTAAAAAATCTTCTTCAAACGCTTAAATCGCACATCAGCATGGCTTTTCCCGCTTCTTCGTCAGTAATCAACTGCGCCTGATAGGGGCCGCTGTCATGGTTCACCAAGGAATAATCAACGCTTGAAAGCCTTTCCTGCACTTCGTCAATAGGCGCTGAAAACTCAACCAAAAGCACGCTAATGCCGTTTGAGTTTCCAAGATAAAAAACGAAGCTTTCAACTGGCAGGCCGTAGTACTCACCGTTTTTTGCTGCTAAACGGTAGCCGCTATAATCTCGGTTGCGCTCAAAGAAATCTATTTCTCCAAGAACTTCTTTATAAACAGTCGGCAGAACAATCTCGTTAACCTCCGGGTAGAGAGAGCCATCTGGGTAAGTCACCAGATTACGGCGTAGTTCGCTCCACTCCTCAGATTGGGCACAACCGTCTTCCCACGACGCAAGTAAGGGCGTCCAATCTACTGTTGAGCCTGACGCAGCAGTTCCATAGAAAAGCGCGCAGCCGAAAACTGCGGCAAACACTGGCTTATAGGTGCGTTTCATCTAGTTCCCTTTTTAATTTATATTTAATCGAACAAGCTGGCAGGCACGGCATCGGGGGCTCCTAGCTCAAGCCATTGCGTATGTTTTTCTGTGTAGAAATTACGTAATTTATCTCCATGCCACCAATGATCAACAGCACGATTTCCTAAATCAAAGGTGATCGCACCCGCCGCTTCAGCTACGGATAACACGGAGTTTTTTGAAACGCCACAGCGCCTCCCAGCTAAACTTGTATACTCCTGGCTCAAATTTGCATCAACAGAAGTAACTTGGGGTTGGCCACCGGATACAATCCAAGCTTTTCCATGTTCACCGTAAACGCTTCCACCAAAACGTACAAACAGATCAGCGAAGTGCAGGTACTTTGTTTCAGCGTCACAAGAAGCCGTGTGAATATTAATTCCCGCACTTCTGGCTAAGCGCTCCATCAGCTCTTCGTTGCCGCTATCAATCACCGTAAAGTAACTAATGAACTCCATAGGATCGACAGGCTCAGCACGAAAGCTATTGAGCAGGATTTGCTGCGTCCTTTCATCACCTCTTAGGACGGCATCATAAAAGCCCATATATAGTGTCGAGAAGGGCATTTCGATTCTAAATGGCGGCTCACCTTGGCTGACTTGCATTGGGCGACACTCACTATCGAGTAAGCGCAGATTGTCACCGATCACTTCCCTCGCCCTTGGCGTCAGGTTTAAAAATGTTGCCACGGTTAACTGCAAAGGCTCAGACGTGCCTGCCTGCCGTTGATCGATATAGTCAGCAAATGAATAGAGCCGCTCATCGTCTTGGCAAGCAACCTGGGCGAATGCACTGGCGGGCAGTGAAAACAGCGATATTACCCCGGCGGTAAATAGGGCCTTAAAATACATTTACTGGCACTCCTGTGGCTTTATAGTGACGCGGCGACTGACATTAAAATAGGGGTTGATGGGGTCTTCAATGGTGGTTGATTCAGCCAATTGATAGCCATCTCCCTCTTGCTGAACGGCTGGCCGCCAACTGCCCCGGCTTGAAATACCTTCTTCTCGGTAAAAGGCTTCAACCATTTCCCAGGCAATGTTTTTATCAACCACAATGTTGGCATTAGGCTCGGCCTGCTCACCTTGGCACTCGTTGGTATTTTCAACGTAGATACCCTGGCTAAACACATTGTCGTATATCAACCAAAACGCGTTTTCTTCCATCACGTTGCCTAAGCTGCCGACAAACATGCGCGCGACTTGTTGAATAGTGTCAACGTTCTGGCCTAATAACCGATAGTGGTCGCCATCTAATAGATAAAACGCCCAGAACCAACGCGCATCAATCGCCGCTGCTTTGGTACCGCGCAAAAATTCCATGTGCGCACTTAACTCTGGTGTTTGCCTTAACTTAGAAAGCAAGATGTCGAGATGCTCTTCAAAGGGCAGTACCGGATGGCCAATTAGCTCCCCATCAAAGTAATAGACAGGGTTACATTCCATGCTCGCGATCACCATATTGCGCGCTAACAGCGTTTGAACGTTCTCCCCGGCAAATAGAAAAGTACGTAACGTCACCTGGAGAGGGTCCATATCGTCGCCATTGGCTAACGCCTGCAAAGTTCCTCGAGGGTCTTCCTGCAAACGAATATCATCGCCATACTGGCAACCATATTGAGCACTTTCTTGGGCAATGTAATATTGCCACGCTTGCTTTTGCTCTTCCGTTAATGCTGATTGTGCGAAGGATTCGACCACCAAATCGTTAGCATGCGCAGCAGAGAATGTTGTTACCCCTACCGCGATGGCTCCCGCCCATTTCAGCGCTTTTTTCATGATCATTCGTGGTTCCTTGTCACTATCACGTCTAGTGTTTGGCCTGCCGTGCTGGCTGGCAGTTGTCTCGCCCCAAAAACGCCATAGCGTAAGTCGTGAGTTTGTGAAAAGGTGAATACGCCTGTATTGGTGTGGCTCTGATGAACCACTAGCCAGTCTCCCTTGGTCAGAACGCCCTGAATGCCTTCCAACGCTGCTTCCGATAGCGTTAAGGCTTGAGGACGATAGCCGACACCCCTGGCGCGCTCACGCAGGCGCTGAACGTCTGCCAAGCTCATACGACGAAGCTGGCTATCCCCTTCTGCTTGGGGCTCTCCATACTCAGGCCCGAAATAAGCAAGGCCATACTGACGTTCATGCCGCGCAAAACAGCTAAGTACCTGTGGCGTACTGGCGGCAGCGGTAAACCGATGGCCCCCTAGCACATCAGCAATTTGGTCGGCCTCACGACGTACTGCATGACAATTAACTTCGCCCAAGAGCGTAGGTTGGAAATGCACCCATAACGCGATGCCATCTTCATTTCGCTGGATAACACGAGCAAAATCAGTTGCAAGAGGAATACTAACGGGGCGTTTCGCAATCGCGTCGCTACCACAGTCGCCATGCCTGGCGGCTCGCCACTGAAGACTATTTACTCGACTAATATCCATCGCTCTTGAGAAATTGGTAAGGCAGGTACCTTCGCCAGTGATCACCGGAGAACGATGGATCGCCCAGTTGCCGTCACTGAGCTGCTGGACATCAATAAGTGCCGCGTGATGGGGCATGTTTTCATGCAGTGTGGCTAGTTGGCTTTCTAGCGGCGTTGAGACGTCTAGATGCATCACACCTAACGGCCTCTCGTTCTCTGGCAAAGCCACATGAGTGCTGTTTTCTTCGGCGGCAGAGGGAGAATAGGGAGAGAGAGAATAAGGAGAAGCCGATAACTCAACTGGCCTTTCTACCGCAGCTTGTTCAACAGAGCCAGATGTTGTTGCTTCACTTTCCTGGTTATCACTTTCAAGACGCTCTATCGCGTTGGAATGCCCGCTTACCAATGGAGGCGCAAGGTAAGCAGCGAAGCGCCCTAACGAATAGATCACCGGCTGAGTGTGGATTACCCAGGTGGCAAATAACGCGCCCCCCGTAGTCATTGAGCGCTGAAATTCTTCGTTAAAATAACGGTACGTTGGAGTTTGCGTCACCGCCGCACTACTCAACATAGGCACCGTTACAATAATCACCAACCCACCCACTTTGATCGCGTGGGGTAACCAGCGATGTCTGGAACCCATGAGAACAGGAATACTTGCGGCCAAACCAATCGCATTCACTAACGCAAAAAACAGTGAAAAGCCCATCGCAATCGGTGGCACAATAAGTGCTCGAACGTACTGTTTACCCTCTTCTTCTCTAGGCTGACCATTCGCGAGCAGTTGAGCGTCATCATATAACCGCTGACGCTCCGCTTCGGCATACGCTAAATAGTGCGGTAACAGCACCTGGTCTCTGAACTGCTCTGGCGTCAGGTCTAACGTGATGACCATCTGCTCATCACGCGGTTGTAACGCCTCGTGTAGTTGATCCTGAATTGGCTGAGAGGCAATAAAGGCGTCGGCATTCAAATCAAGTGGTAGCGATGCACCTAAATGTTGCTGCATGGACTGATCTGCTTGCTCGCCTATCTCGTGAGACTGCTCTGCAATAATCGCCTCAAGAAATCCCTCCCGGTCATTCGCGCGCCAATCACTGGGTAGCTCAATACCCTGCGCCAGCATTGCTTGCCTTACCTGAGCAGCAACGTCATCACTCGCCACGAAGTGTTCGTAAGAAGCAGGCGCACCTAAAACGGTGGCTAGCTTCCCATTCAAATGCTCGTAAGAGAGGTCTTCACAGCGCTGAACGGTTCGCTGCTCAGTAACGAAACGATTGCCACGACGGACATTTTGGGTCACTACTTCGGGGGCATAGCACCAATCTGTAGGGGCAATATAGTGCCCTAAATTGTCGACTACTTCTTTACGATAAATCTCTTCAACTCGAACAACACATTCATTTCTAAAACGGCCACTTTCACACTGCTGTCGGGCATTAAAATAGGTTGCCAAACTGCGCTGTAGGGTCAGCACCTGGCGAGTGAAAGCCTCTTCGCTTCCTTCTACTTGGTTATTTCGCCATTGGCTTAACAGGTCTTCTTGCACATCTAGCCACGCTTGCTCAGCGTAGCTGGAGATCTCTTGCTGGGCCGCCCAATAATTATCCGAAATCGTTTTATACGCGTCCCATGCACCACGAGTAGACTCTTGTAAGTGAATCCGCATAAGTTATGGTGTATAAGTAGCTTGATGTAGAGCCGGGTAATACCCGAGTTGCAGTGGGTAGAACAAGAAACTTTCACCAGACTAAACGCTTGGGCGTTTCGATACTGCTGACAACGTTCGACTTGCTAACCAACTGCATTCAGCATGCGCTTAACTTAGCCGCACGTCAATACTATAGTTAAAAAAAATGTCAGGGTGATGACTAGTCCGCGGACACCATCCACCCTGCTGCTTTCTCAGCAATCATTAAGGTAGGTGAGTTGGTATTACCGCTGGTAATGGTCGGCATAATACTGGCGTCCACTACTCGCAGACCGCTCACGCCCTTAACACGCAGCTTGGAATCCACCACGGCCCCCGGATCGTCATCGCGGCCCATTTTCGCCGTCCCAACGGGGTGAAAGATAGTGGTACCGATATCGCCCGCCAATTTGGCCAGCTCTTCGTCGCTTTGATACTGCACCCCAGGCTTAAACTCTTCTGGCTGATACTTAGCGAATGCCTGCTGCTCGGCAATTCGCCGCGTAACCCGTAATGAGTCTGCCGCCACCTTGCGGTCTTCTTGCGTGCTCAGGTAGTTAGGCTCAATGGCGGGCGCCGTCTGTGGATCACGTTTTTTGATCCTTCCCGAGCCACGGCTTGTGGGGTTAAGGTTGCAGACACTGGCAGTAATCGCAGGAAACTCATGCAGCGGCTGGCCAAACGCATCCAGACTTAATGGCTGTACATGGTACTCGATGTTGGCGTGCTGATACTCGTCAGAACTGCGCGTAAAGATACATAACTGAGAAGGCGCCATACTCATCGGCCCCCTACGTTTCAGCACGTATTCCAAACCAATCATGGCTTTACCCAGTAGAGTACTGGCCATGGTATTGAGCGTTTTTGCCCCTTTCACCTTATAGACAGAACGAATCTGCAAGTGGTCCTGCAAGTTTTCGCCTACGCCAGGTAGCGCTGCCACCACATCAATACCGTGTTGTTGTAATAGCTCGGGCGCGCCAATACCGGAAAGCTGCAGAATCTGTGGCGAACCGATAGCACCAGCACTCAGCACAACTTCTTTATTGGCTGTCACGTTGATCGTTGCGCCTTCACGCAAAAGCTCAGCGCCCGTGCAGCGTGGTTGGCCACCTTGTGGTTCAAATAGCAAACGATTGACGTGGGTAGAGTGCCAGATCGTTAGGTTGGTGCGCTGCTTGATCGGCCGCAAAAACGCTTTAGAAGTATTCCAGCGCCAGCCATTGCGCTGGTTGACTTCAAAATAGTTAACGCCTTCGTTATCACCACGATTGAAATCGTCAGTGCGCGGAATGCCCGCTTGCACCGCCGCCTCAGCAAAATCATCTAGCACTTGCCAGCTTAAGCGCTGTTTTTCGATCCGCCATTCGCCACCATGACCATGATAACGGCGATGATCGGCATCGCCATCACTGCCTTCATCCAAACGGTGATGGTCTTCGTGTTTCATGAAATCTGGCAAGCAGTTCTCCCACCGCCAGGCGTCATCGCCAGTCAACTCAGCCCAGTGATCGTAATCCCGTGCCTGACCACGTAGATAAAGCATGCCGTTGATGCTGGAGCAGCCACCTAGCGTTTTACCCCGGGGGTAAATAAGTGAGCGGCCATTGAGCCCTTTGTCAGGCTCGGTACGAAACAGCCAGTCAGTGCGCGGGTTGTTGATGCAGTAAAGATAGCCCACCGGAATATGAATCCAGTGGTAGTTATCCGGCCCGCCCGCTTCAATTAGCAGCACCTTATTATTTGGATTAGCACTGAGTCTGTTAGCCATCAGGCACCCTGCGGTGCCTGCGCCGATCACAATATAGTCGAAGTTATTATTAGTAGCATGTGACATGTACGGGCTCCCGTAACGTAATGGCGTTACTTCGCCGTCGGCATCACAAACTCAGCGCCTGAATCAATAGAGTCTGACCAGCGCTGCATAATGGATTTCTGTTTGGTATAAAAACGCACGCCCTCTTCGCCATAAGCATGCGTATCGCCAAACAGCGAACGCTTCCAACCGCCGAAACCGTGCCACGCCATGGGTACCGGAATAGGCACATTGATGCCGACCATGCCCACCTGAATACGGCGACCAAACTCCCGCGCAACGCTACCGCTCTCAGTGAAGCAGCTCACGCCGTTACCAAATTCATGGTCATTGATCAATTGAATGGCGGTGGCAATATCCGGCACTCGAATACAGGCCAGCACTGGGCCGAATATCTCTTCTTTGTAAATGGTCATCTCGGGAGTGACATGATCAAACAGAGTGCCGCCCATCCAGAAGCCTTCGCCACAGCCGTCGCCGGTTTGCGCGGCATCGAATTCTCGGCCATCCACCACCAAGTGTGCGCCTTCTTCTACACCTTTATTAATGTAACCAGTAATCCGCTCATGGGCCTGGCGGGTGACAATCGGGCCCATTTCCGCATCCAACTGCATGCCGTCTTTAACTTTCAGCGCCTTGGCACGTTCAGCCAACTGAGCCACCACGCCATCCGCCACATCGCCCACCAGCACCGCCACGCTGATCGCCATACAACGTTCGCCCGCCGAGCCGTAGGCAGCACCAATCAAGGCATCCACGGCTTTATCCAGGTTGGCATCCGGCATTACTACCATATGGTTTTTAGCGCCACCCAGTGCTTGCACCCGCTTGCCATGCTTAGCGCCGCGCTCGTAAATCAGGTTAGCAATCGGCGTAGAACCAACAAACGACAACGCTTTAACATCCGGATGGTCGATCAAAGCTTCAACGCTGTCTTTATCGCCCTGAACCACGTTGAACACACCATCCGGCAGACCCGCCTGCTTGAGCAGATCGGCGATCATCAGCGAGGCACTGGGGTCAAGCGGACTAGGCTTAAGAACAAAGGTGTTACCTGCAGCAATCGCCACGGGGAACATCCACATCGGTACCATGACAGGAAAGTTGAACGGCGTAATGCCAGCCACCACGCCCAATGGCTGGCGCATGGTCCAGTTATCAATACCGGTGCTTACCTGCTCGGTATAATCGCCCTTTAACAACTGAGGAATACCGCAAGCGAATTCAACGACATCAATCCCTCGGGCAACTTCGCCCTGGGCATCAGTAAACACTTTGCCATGCTCTTTAGTAATTGCTTCCGCCAACGCATCTTTATGGGTGTTGAGCAGCTCCAAAAACTTGAACATAACCCGTGCCCTACGAATGGGCGGGGTGTCAGCCCAAGTAGGAAATGCCGCTTTAGCGGCTTGCACAGCACTATCGACATCGTGTGCCGAGGCAAGTACCACGTTTCCGGTGACGTTACCCGTCGCAGGATTAAACACATTTTGAGAGAGACCCGAGCTTCCCTGGCTGATCTGCCCGTTAATGAAATGATTAATAGTGGTTGTTGTCATTTGGCTACCTTTATAAGCAGATTAAAATACCGAATTAAGTACTGACAGATTAACCAGCTCTGCGAGGCAATCAATTGAGTAATTTTTAACCTAGATATAAGCTTTTCAAATAACACAACGACAACAGGTGCTCGCTTATGCAAGAAAACTCAGCGCTACGGGCATTTGTAGCCGTCGCACGTACCGGCAGCGTTTCACGGGCAGCTGACCAGCTATGCCTGACTCAACCCGCCGTCAGCCTAAAGTTGAAGCAACTTCAGCAGCACTTAGGGTTAACCCTATTCACCCGTCGCCCTCAGGGATTAACGCTCACTGCCGATGGCTATGCGTTATTACCCGCCGCAGAAAATGCCCTGGCCAGCGCCCTGGCCTTTGAGCAACGCGCTAGTGCTTTGCACAGTACCCTACGAGGAAAACTAAAAATCGGCACAATTGTTGACCCGGAATTTATTCGCCTGGGTAAATTTCTCAGCCGATTGATGGCTAGTGCCCCTCAATTGGAAACCGAGCTGCACCACGGGATGAGTGGCAACGTATTAACGAAGGTAGAGCAAGGCGAACTGGATGTGGGCTTTTTTCTCGCCCCTCCCGGCGAAGGATCAGGAAGCGAAATCCTTGCTTGTCGTGAGCTGACCCACTTCCACTACCACGTAATTGCCCCAGCAGGCTGGGAAACCAAACTGTTAGATACTCGCTGGGAAGCTCTAGCCAAGCTTCCCTGGATAGTCACTCCCCCGGTCTCAGCGCACCACCGGCTGCTAGAGCGCGTCCTAACTCCAAGTGGCACCACGCCTAATAGGGTTGCCCAAGTAGACCAAGAAGCTTGTATGCTGGATTTAGTACGTGCGGGAGTGGGTCTAAGCTTAGCCAGGGACGCGCTGGCAATGGCCGAACGCCAGGAAAGCGGTTTGGCTGTAGCCGACAATGTTCGCCTGCCCTGTGCACTTAGCATGATATGGCGCAAAGAACGCGCTGCGGAGCCGACGCTCAAAGCAGCATTGGATACGTTAGACACAGTATGGCCTTACCGGCTGGGGTAGCGCATAGGTTATGTAAGGTATTAGCCAACGTTGCCACTAAGCGACTCTACATTGAGCGATAACTCACCACATCCACCGGAGTGCTTACCATGATTCGATTCCAGTTTTTTCGCCCCTTATCTCAGCCCTTAACGCTGTGTGTTATAGCTGCCGCAGGTCTCGCCAGCACGCCACTCCATGCTCAGTCTAATGCGGAAGCTACGTTTGCTGGCGGCTGTTTTTGGTGCATGGAACCTCCCTACGATAAGCAGCCCGGCGTCAGCGCCACCATCTCTGGCTATATGGGCGGCGAGCTTGAAAACCCTACCTACGAGCAGATTTCTCGCGGTGGAACTGGCCATGTCGAAGTGGTGCAAATCAGCTACGACGACAGCCAAATCAGCTACGAACAGCTGCTAGAGATTTTCTGGCGCAATATTGACCCCTTCGCCGTAGACCGCCAGTTTTGCGACAGCGGTGACCAGTACCGCTCAGCCATTTTTTACCATAATGATGAACAACGAGAACTAGCAGAAGCGTCCAAAGCTGACATGGAAGCACGCTTTGACCAAGCTATAGCAACTGAGATAGCTCCTGCCAGCGAGTTTTGGGAAGCTGAAGAGTACCACCAGGATTACTATGAAAAAAATCCGCTACGTTACCGGTTCTATCGTTTGAGCTGTGGTCGAGACAATCGCCTGGAAGAGGTATGGGGCGAAGAAGCCGGTGGGCCGATGTTTGAGTAGCCTCCCCTTTAGCGCGCAAGTTTAACGGAACATTTTTTACCGACGACTGCCCTAGAGGGAGCGCTGTAGTTAAGACGCTAACAATCAATTTGGGCAAACCGGCGTTTTTCTACTAGAGTGGAGAATCAACATTAATAGACCAGTCGGCTATTAGCTGGTCTATTTTTTAACGCCCCGTTGATCAAAAGATAGGAGATCTTATGAGCAACAGCATCACCACCGTCAACCCAGCCACCGGCGAAACGCTTGAGACTTATGCGCTAATGGATGCCAGCCATGCCAAGCAGATTGTCGAGGCTAGCCATGAAGCGTTTCTCGACTGGCGGCTTAAACCACTTGAACAGCGCGCTAAGGTAGTGAAAGCCATTGGCGAGGCGCTTAACGCCAATAAAGAAGAGCTTGCCGAACTGATGGTGAAGGAAATGGGCAAGCTACCCAACCAAGCCCGCCAGGAAGTCGAGCTTTGCGCAGGTATATGCGATTACACCGCGAAGCATGGCCCCACCACATTAGCTGACGAAGAGCGCAATCCCAGCAACGGCGAGCGCGGCATTGTCACTTACTCTCCCATGGGCGTTATCTATGGCATACAGCCGTGGAACTTCCCCGCTTACCAGGTAGTGCGTTACTCCATCGCCAACATTATGGCGGGTAATAGCGTACTACTGAAACATGCTGAGAATGTCACTGGCAGTGGCCTACT
>NZ_JABUZF010000079.1:50123-65865 GCF_014897885.1 Halomonas sp. 3D7M
TTTATCGTGAGGCTGGCCTACCGGAAAACGTTTTCCGCACGATCATTATCTCTCACGATGTATCTGATGAGGTGATTGCACACAAGGCGGTTCGTGGCGTCACGCTTACGGGTAGTGATGGTGCAGGACGTAAAGTGGCGGCAAAAGCAGCCGAGCACCTGAAAAAAACCGTACTGGAATTGGGCTCAAACGATGCCTATTTGGTGCTGGATGATGCCGATCTCGATGTTGCCGTCAAAACCTGTGTTACTGGCCGAGTGTTTAATACCGGACAGACCTGCGTGGCTGCAAAACGCTTCGTGGTGACCGATGCCAACTATGAAGCGTTCAAAGCGCGTTTTGTGGAAAAAATGAAGGCGCTGAAAGTAGGCGACCCCAGGGCAGATGACACCGGCTTAGGCCCCATGGCGCGGGTTGACCTACGCGATGCTCTCCACGAGCAGGTGGAACAGAGTGTGCGTAAAGGCGCAAAAATCCTCTGTGGCGGAGAAAAGCCATCTGGCAAAGGCGCGTTTTACCCAGTGACCGTGCTGGATAACGTGACACCCGGCCAGCCCGCCTACGATGATGAGCTATTCGGACCCGTCGCGGCGCTGATTCGCGCTAAAGATGACGAAGACGCCATGCGCATTGCCAACGACAGCCGTTATGGCCTCGGCGGCGGCATCATCTCTAAAGATGTGAAGCGTGCTACTGAGCTTGCCAGCAAGTACTTTGACACCGGTATGGTGTTTATCAATGGCTTTGGCGTTGCTACCCCGGAAATGCCGTTTGGCGGCGTTAAAGACTCCGGTTATGGGCGTGAGCATGGCGGTTTTGGCATGCTTGAGTTCGTTAACGTAAAGTCGGTCATTGTTGTTAAAGAGTGAGGTGGTAAACGCTCAGAGTCATAGATCATAAAAAGAGCGCGCCGCTAGCTTTCATCAGGCTAGCGGCGCTTTTTTGGTTACTAGTATTGTTATGGATTTTAGTGTTGTTCAGCGGTTCGGCGCTGCCAAAACTTCACTATTAGGGCCATCACTCCCCACGTCACTAACGCTGCAATAACATCGTCTAACACAATTCCGAAGCCACCCTGCACATACTCTGCCAAATGAATTGGCGGCGGCTTCAGCGAATCAAAGAAGCGATAAACGCCAAACGCCAGGGCCATAACGAGTGGATTTCGGGCGGCTGTTAGCCCCAATACCGCTAGCGGGAACGCGACATATTCGTCGGCGACGATGCTGCCATGGTCAGCACCCGCAAAGTGCAGCGAAGCTGCATGGCATACTGGAACAGCTGCAGCAACTAACAGCCCCGTTATGGCCGCTTGCTGACGGGTTGGCTTACTTAACAACCACCACGCTAATGGAATTCCTAGCAGCGAACCTACCGTACCCGGCGCCACCGGCGCTAGCCCCAGCCCAAAGCCGGTGGCTAGCCAAAAATTAATGGTATCCAGCATTAACCGGCCTGCTGCGCCTGGCGTTCAAGCTCGGCAGCCATGTCGGGCGAGAGATTCAGCGCACTTGCCAATTGATCCAACCAAGCGCGCTCCATGGGGTTTTGATCATCAGTAACAGCGACGCTGATCAGATACATCTCGCGGGCTGCCTGGGGGGAGTCGGCTTCACGGGCGAGTGTCTGAGCATCCAGCGGGGCGTTGAGCTGCTGCTCGACCCAGCGATGCATCTCCTGATCGGCGCCTAGCGCATCGATCTGCTCCGTGATGAGTGCCTGCTCTTGCTCATCAATGTGGCCATCAGCTCTGGCGGCCATAATCATTGCTTGCAACAGCTCAAGGCTGCGCCGCTCTTGATACTCACCGCTAAGCACTTCTACCCGTTCGCCCTCGGATGCATTTTGAGCAGCACTGGACGAGTTAGCAGCATTTTTCCCTTCCTGAGAGCTTTGCCATGCTTTCCAGGCCAGCATGCCCACACCAGCAATTGCGCCGTACTTGAGCGCTTTACCGCCCATGCTACGACCACGCTTAGAGCCAATAAGCATGCCCATTGCGCCACCACCTAACAGGCTCTTAATATCAAAGCCGCTAGAGCCGCCCCCTTGCCGCGAGCCCTGGCCTGCGCTACTGCTACCACCGCCTAGCTGGCGCGATAGCCCATCAATAACGCCTTTAACATCGAAACCGCTTCCGCTGTTTCCACCACTGTTTCCACTACTTCTGCTACCGCTGGCCTGCTTCATCAACTGTTGTAAAATCTTGCTTGCGTTCATCCTTGCACTCCTAAGTGGATAGTATCTCTAGGGCTCGCTAGACGATTCACTTCCGTTATAAAACATGCTGTATGAACGCAGCATGAATTAACGCCACCCCAGGCATTAAAGAAGCGCGCCCTTCACTTCCACCGAGCTACCAAGTCGGCTGGCACGCACTTCAACACGGACAGGCATTTGCTCTTTGAGTTCGCTGACATGAGAGATAATCCCGATCATTCGCCCGCCCATTTGTAACTCACTGAGCATAGCAATTGCTTGGTCTAATGCATCCTGATCAAGGCTGCCAAAGCCCTCATCAATAAATAGCGTATCCAACTGAATACCGCCTGCGTAGGCCTGCACCACGTCAGAAAGCCCTAGTGCCAACGCCAAGGCCGCCATAAACGACTCGCCGCCGGAAAGCGTCGCTACCGAACGGCTCTTGCCGGTGTAGGTATCGGCCACATCCAACTCCAACCCCGAGGCTTTATTGCCCTTGGATGGGTCTTCACGTCGCACCAACTGGTAGCGCCCGCGGCTCATACGCACCAGCCGTTCAGACGCTTGGATCAGTACGTCGTCCAGCAGCACTCCTAGCACAAACCGCTGCAAGCTAATGCGATTACCGGTGCGCCCATTAGCCACTTCGCTTAATGTCCCCCACACCCGATACTGGGCTTCAAGCTCGGCCTGGGCCGCACGGGCAGCGGTAAGTTTCTGGCGAACTCCCTGCAACGTAGTTAACCGCCCATCTAGCGCCCGCCACGCATCGAGTTGAGTATGCTCCTCCGCTTGGGCGGCTTCGGTAAGTGTGGCGAGTGCGGCGAGATCTGGCGGCGTTTTTGCAGCCAGCTGGGCGTGGTAATTGTGTAGCGCGCCGTCAAGCTCAGCCAACCGGCGTTGATAGGCCTCTACGTGGCGAGCCAGGTCTTGCCGTTGGCTATCTTCTAGCTGAGCCGCCTGATAAGCAGCTTCGCTGTCAAATGAACTAGCTTGTAGCGCCGTTTGCCACTCAGCCTGGGCCTGCTCAAGCGCTTGCTGGTTACGCACCAACTGCTGGTTTGCGCTGCGCAGCTGCTCTTCTGCCCGCGCCTGCTGGGTCTGGCTCGTCGAAAGCACCTGTTGTGCACGCTCCCAGGCCTGTTCAAGCTCAGCAATTTGGCTATCAAGTTCAGTGAGCGTTTGGCGCATGGCCAACGGGTTACGGGCATCTTCTGGCAGTGATTGGCTTAATTGATCGCGCTGGCTCTCTAGCCGTAACGCCTCCTCTTTGGCCTTTTCAACCGCAGGCCGCTGGGCTTTGAGCTGTTTGTCCAGCGTGCCCCAGCCGCTACGTAGCTCGTCACGGGCAGCGCTTTGCCGATTAATCTCACTCTCGACATGCTGCCGACGCGCGACTTGGCGGCGCAAGTGTTCGCAGGCTTGTTGCAGCTCAAGCGGCGGTTGGCTGGCCCAATCGCCTAACTGGTGACTAAGGCGCTGCGCCTGCTCAGCGTTATAGCTAAGCTGTTGTGCTAACTGCTGCTCCTGACGCTCGGCGGTTTGGAAGGCTTGGCGAGCCCGCTCCTGAGCTGAGCGGGCTTCTTCTACCTGCGCTTGGGTAACGAGATCAGCATGCTGAACCGCTGGTGATGGGTGTTCAAGGCTGCCACACACCGGGCAAGGTGCGTCCTCTTCCAGGGTGAGCGCTAACAGTGCGGCTTGCCCTTGGTGCCAGCGCATCTCTTGCTCAGTTGCGTGGCGCTTAGCCTGTTCTGCTTCACTGCGCCGACCTTGAAGTGCCGCCGCTGCCTGCTGTTGTTGAGCGACAAGTTCACGCCCCTGCCGCATCAGCGCCTCCAACTCCTGCCGCTGAGCTAGCAAGCTCTCGTGGCGGCTCAGCTCTGCAGGGGCGCTGGCCAACTGCTGACTTTCCGTTTGCAGCTGCTCAAGCGTAACGCTTAGCGCTTCACCTTGCTGGCGAATACCGTCTAACTGAGCTTCATCACGCTTAAGTATGTCATCGGCTTGCTGCCAAGCGGTTTGTGCCGCTTGCCAGCGCGCTTCAAGCTCACTTAACTGCTGGCTTTTGTGGATAAACTCGCCCAACTGACGATGGCGCTCGCGGAGTGCAGGTAGTTCGGTCTGGCGCTGGCGTGCCGCTTCAAAGGTACGCTTGGCTTGTTCAGTATTCGTACGCTGGGTAGTCAGCGCGGCATCGGCCTGTCGCTGCTCCTCTTGGGCGGTAGTGAGTGCCTGCTGCGCCTGGACTAACGCAGCACTGTAAGGTCGCAGCGCTTGAGCGTGGTCGCTTTGGGTCAAGCGGCTCTGAAAGGCCGTTATTTGCGCCTGCTGCTCAAGGTGGCGCGCTTTCTCTGCGGCGAGGCTGTCCCGCGCTTCAAATTGGCGCTGTAACGCTTGGGCTTCATCTCGTCGCTGTTCAGTACTACGGCGCTGCTGCTGCGCGGTTTCAAAACGCTGACGCGCTTGCCCTACTTGCGGGGTTAGCGCCTCTACTTCTTGCGCCAATGCCGCTTCGCTTTCCAGCTCGCCCCCGGCCAAAATGCCGCTGATATGTTGGCGATGATCATTCACCGCTCGCTCTATTTGATTCGCCTGGGTACGCAGGCGCTCTTCAATGCGCTGAAAAATCTGGGTTTGAAATAGCTGCGAAAAAATCTTCTCGCGGTCTTTCGATTCCGCTAACAGCAGTTCACGAAACTTCCCCTGGGGCAGCACCATTACTTGGCGAAATTGATTAGCATCCAGACCTATTAACGCGTGCAGTTGGCTGTTGGCATCAGTGATCTTACGCGCCACCAAACATTCATTCTCATCACCTTCCGGGGTCAGCCGCCACAGCTGGGCTTCAGCACTTTGTGTGGTTGTGCCTTCACCAGTGGCCTTGGGGCGCTCCTGCTGAGGCACCCGGCGCACTCGGTAAGCCCCATCGCGCAGCCGAAAATCCAAGCTCACCTCGGTCAGTAAGGTATCGGCGGCTTGGTCGCAACGCATTTGTCCGGCATCGCGGTCGTTACCGGTGGTTTGGCCGTAAAGCGCAAAACAGATGGCATCTAATATCGAGCTTTTCCCTGCGCCCGTGGGACCGTTAATCAGAAACAGTGGGCTTTTGCCCAGCGCAGTAAAGTCGATCGTTTCGCTGCCTGCAAAAGGGCCAAACGCCTGCATGGTGAGCGTTAACGGCGTCATGGCTGGCTCTCCTGCTCACGGCTTAGAGTGGTGATGAGCTCACGCATGGCGCTGGCCTGCTCATCACTCATGCTACCCCCGCTGGTTTGGGTAAAAAAATCACTAAACATATCCAACGCGCTGAACTGCAGCCGTTCGCGATCTAACTGCTGCCGCCCTTGCGCTTCTAACATGCCGGGCTTTTCTAAATGCAGCACGTTGGGGTAGACCTCGCGTAGCTTGCCCATGGGGTCAAGAATCGCGTGGCGGTCGGTCAGCCGCACTAACAAATAGTCATCGGCTTGGGTATCGGCTTTGCCTTGTGCTAGCAGCTCGGCCAGTTCGCCTTCCAGCACACGTACCTCTCGGCGCGGCGTCAGCGGGCGGTGCTCGATCTGGCTCACGCCCTCGGGGCCAATATCCACCAGCGTGACGCCTTTGCGCTGGTTAGCCTCTGAGAAGCTGTATTTAAGCAGCGAACCACTGTAGCGAATATGTTCACCACCGCGATATTGCGGCCCATGAAGGTGGCCTAAGGCGACGTAGTCAAACGACTGCATCGGCTCCCAAGCAACACTTTCCGCGCCCCCCAAGGTTAACGGGCGCTCTGAATCGCTGGCACTGCCGCCATCCACAAAGCAGTGGCTCATAAGCACAGTAGGTCGACCCGCTCGGCGCTGGGTGTTGATACGTTCGACTAAGAAACGGTGGGCGCTGTCGAAATCGCGGACATCCACCGAAAACTGGCTGCGTACATACTCCGGGTCATCGTAGGGAATACCGAACACATCCACTTCTTCCCCATTAATCGACAGTGTCACGGGATGATCGCAGGCAGATAGATCAGACAGAATATGCAGCCCTGCTTGGCGCAGGTGGCGCGCCCCGAAGCCAAGTCGCTCAGCGCCGTCGTGGTTGCCGGAAATCATAATCACCGGTAGGCCACGCTTTTCACACAGCTCACCAAGCACCTCATCTAACAGCGTGACGGCAGCGGATGGCGGCACCGAACGGTCGTAGATATCGCCTGCAACCAGCACAGCATCCACCGCATCGCGGTCGATAATATCCAGTAGCTGGTTCAATACATGGCGCTGGTCTTCCAGCAGAGAGAGGTTGTGAAACAGCCGCCCTAAGTGCCAATCGGCGGTATGAAGTAGTCGCATGGCAGGCTCAACGCAAAAAATATGCCCCATCATAGCAATCTGCATTCCAAACTGTCCGTCACGCAGCACAAAAAGCTTGCTACCAAAGCTCCCAACAAAAAGCCCCGCACATGGCGGGGCTGAAGCAACAGTAGTGGCTGTCGGTTAGTCGCGGAACGCGTCCGGATAGCTGGTTAAGTCAATACCCCACATGAGGGGCAATAAGAAATAAACCGCTGCGACGATTAGCAGTAGCGCGAAAATATTTAGCCAGAACCCATTGCGCACCATTTCGATAATTTTGATTTTTCCGGTCGCAAAAATAATCGCATTGGGGGGTGTGCCCACCGGCAGCATAAAGGCGCAATTCGCTGCCATGGCAGCAGGTACCATTAGCACGAACGGATGGATATCCAACGCCAGCGCCAGCGAGGCAAGCACCGGAAGAATCATCGTGGCCGTTGCTGTATTGGAGGTGATTTCGGTCAAGAACAACACCATTCCAGCGGCTAACAAGATCACTAGCAAGAAGTTAACACCTTCCAGCACACTCATCTGACCACCAATCCAGGCGGCTAACCCAGAGGAACCGAAGCCAGCAGCAATCGCCAAGCCGCCGCCAAACAGCAGCAGAATGCCCCATGGCACGTCTTTGGCAATATCCCACCCCAGCAAGCAGCCGCCTTTGTTTGGCGAAGGAATTAAGAACAGCGCAATCGCCGCCACAATGGCAATCATCGTGTCGTTAATACCTGGAATGGTGAGTATTTGACCTTGCCACAGGAAAGAACGGGTAATCCAGAAAAATGCCGCTAACAGGAAAACAACCAGCACGGCTTTCTCTTCAAAGGTGATCTTACCCAGCGCTGCTTTTTCCTTAGCAATGAGCGCTTTGCCACCCGGAAGGTTGCTGAAGTTAATCGGGTAAATAAAGCGTGTCAGCATTAGCCAACCAATAAACAGCAGCACCACAACGACCGGGAAAGCAAACATCATCCAACTGGCAAAGGTAATTTCAACGCCAAACAGCTCATTCACAATCGCTGCCAGAATAATATTGGGAGGCGTACCAATCAGGGTACCCAAACCGCCGATAGTGCCGCCGTAACCAACGCCAAAAATCAGCGCTTTACTGAATTTATCGATGTCTTCGCTATGATCACCCTCGCTCTTATTAAGCTCCTGGGTTACCTGATAGACAATCGCGGTGCCAATAGGCAGCATCATCATGACCGACGCCGTGTTGGATACCCACATCGACAAAAAGCCAGTGGCCGCCATAAAGCCGAACACAATACTGTTAATGCTGGTGCCCAATACCGAAATAATGGTGAGGGCAATACGCTTATGCAGATCCCACTTCTCCATCGCCAGGGCAATCATAAAACCGCCGAGGAAAAGGAAGATAATAGGATTGCCGTATGCTGCCGTAACCGCACTACTCTCAAGGGCGCCGGTGATCGGCAGCAATACAATGGGCAAAAGTGACGTAACAGGAATAGGGATGGCTTCGGTAATCCACCACACGGCTACCCAAAGCGTGGTGGCAAGTACCATGCGGCCTTCTAAGCTAAGCTCCGCCGGGTGAAAAAACAGCAACACGAAGGCAAACAGCATCGGCCCTAGCACTAGCCCAACCTTTTGAGCTGTCGTATAGGCAGGTGGCTTTGGTGGTTTGCTACCCGAGTGTTGTTGCTCACCTGACGTAGTAGAGGATGAGCGTCCAGCGCCGGCGGCTGGCAACGCACACATAAGTAGGTTTTTGACTTGGTCATGGGAGTGCCAAAGCGACTCCCAGAGTGTCATGGTGGCAGTTCTGCGCATTATCAAAGTACCGTTCGCAGTCAGGTGATCGAAAGGGAGCTTCTCTCAGCAACCCCCTATGGCGTATTTAAACCAGCCTAGCTGGCTTTTTGGTGCCCTTTATTCACTGCAGCCAAGTATTAGTCCAGTGAATTGACGAAAACTACAACCAAAGTCTAACAACTTTAGTTGTAGCTGTTAGCGCTTCTTACCCTGATGTGACACTGCACTTTTATCACGCTAGGTTTGAGTCTTTTTCCAAGGAGGTATTCACGTGCTCGACCGTTTTACTATGCCGTTGACCCATCGCCCACTTGCCAGTATGGCTGAGCACCTCAACAACCGGCAGATTACCCCTGACCAAGTTACCTTAGTGGCTTTTTTAGTGGGCATGAGCGCGCTACCGCTATTAGCCTTTGAATATTATGTTTTGGCACTGATGGCGATTTTATTGAACCGCCTCGGTGATGGGCTGGATGGCGCACTTGCCCGGCTAAGCGGCCAGCAAAGCGATGCGGGTGGGTTTATTGATATCGGGTTGGATTTTGTCTTTTATGCCGCGGTCGTACTGGGGTTCGCGCTGGCTAACCCTGGGCAAAATGCGCTGGCAGCCGCGCTACTGCTATTCGCATTTATCGGCACGGGAACATCGTTTTTAGCCTTTGCTATTGCGGCGAAAGCACGCAATGTTGATCGGCCAAACTTTCCACAAAAGGCATTTTACTATTTAGAGGGGTTAACCGAAGGCACAGAAACCGTTATCGCGTTAGTGCTCTTTTGCCTATTTCCTGACTATTTTCCATGGTTAGCGGGGCTATTCGCAGTCGCTTGCCTAATCACGACTGCCACGCGGCTATGGGGAGGCTATTGGACATTGCGGTCGTGGCCAAGGTGATAATTCTATCTCTGTTCGATTAAAAGCCAATCTCGTTCTTATCACGCCACTAGCTAACCAATGGCTATATAAACGGCTTGCCTCTATGCCGAAGATTCATCAGCCGAGTTGCTGTTAGGGGAGGCAAACCGTTGGGAATTTTTATCAGTCTAAATCATCTAGCGTAACCACAAGATCCCGGGTCGATACATCTACCTTCCAGAAGGTGTAGCTGTCGTCGTCTTCATCGACTAAACGAATATCGAAGTAAGGACTGTCATACCCCGTAATCGCCACCCGTTGAGTATCACCATCCATCAAGACGTCATTACCGAGCACATCCTCTTCCCAGCTTTTTGAATCGACTGGGCTTATATACATGTAATACAAGATATAGCCCGTACGATTAGTGATATCGATATGGTAGTCGGCAGCCATTGCAAGTGAAGAGCTACACAGTATCAGCAGTGCAGCGAATAACACTTTGATGCGCATTGATAAGTTCCCTGTTCTTTTCTCTATTTAAGAGAAGCGATAGATTGCAACGTGGGTATCGCCAAGAGCCAAACATAGCGATCAGCACATTATATCGTCAGTTACTTATCTAATTGGGCGCCCTCCCCAAGTTTTTCACCCAACTGCCCGCGAGATACTCACAGCTGGTAGAATGCTGCCCCTTTCAGGCACGTCCACAGCCTGTCGCCACAACGTTTCCCCTTCTACTACCTGAGAGTCGCGCAATGATCGCCACCATCTACACCGTGTTTCAGCCACTTTTCCGGCTGGGCCTTATCCTGCAGATTTTAATAGGCATTGTTGCCGGGATATTCATCGCCCTTTTCACACCGAACATTGCAGGCAATGTGGCACTGCTTGGTCAGCTATTTATTGCCGCGCTGCAAGCAGTGGCCCCTATTTTAGTCTTTGTGCTGGTTACCGCTGCCATCGCTGCACACAAGAAAGGTCAACCCACTCACATTCGCCCCGTGCTCATACTGTATGTGGTAGGCACATTAGTCGCTGCGCTAATTGCAGTGGCGGCAAGCTTTCTATTCCCTACCGAACTGGCATTGAATGCGGGGCAAATTGACGGCAATCCACCTGGGGATATTTTTAGCGTTCTAAGGGATCTGTTATTAAATGCGGTGGCTAACCCGATAAGTGCACTAATGGAAGCGAACTTTATCGCTATTCTGGCATGGGCCATTGGCCTTGGTTTAATGCTACGCCAAGCCAGCGACACCACCCGCCAAGCGTTAAGCGATTTATCCACTGCTGTCACCCGCATTGTCACGCTGGTAATTCGCTTAGCGCCGATTGGCATCTTTGGCTTAGTCGCGGGAACCTTGGCAGAGTCAGGGGTAGAGGCATTGCTCAACTACGCTCAACTGCTAGGAGTCATCGTAGGCTGTATGCTGTTTGTTGCTCTGGTTAGCAATCCGCTGCTCGTTTACCTCACTACCCGTCAGAACCCTTACCCACTGGTGTTTACCTGCCTGCGCGGCAGTGCCATTACCGCCTTCTTTACCCGCAGCTCAGCGGCAAATATCCCCGTAAATTTAGAGCTGTGTCGCCGTCTAAAGCTGGATGCCGATACCTACGCTATTTCAATTCCGCTTGGTGCGACGATCAACATGTGTGGTGCAGCAATCACCATAACGGTGATTACCTTGGCGACCACCCATACGCTAGGCATTACCGTCGACTTCCCCACTGCCCTACTACTGTGCGTGGTGTCTGCACTGGCTGCCTGCGGTGTTTCAGGCGTAGCCGGTGGTTCGCTGATGCTCATTCCGATGGCTGCCAACCTATTTGGCATTCCCACAGAAGTCGCCATGCAAGCGGTGGCAATTGGCTTTGTCATCAGCGTGGTACAAGACGCGACCGAAACCGCGCTGAATTCCTCAACGGATGTGCTGTTCACTGCTGCCGCCTGCCGAGCCCGTCAACCCTCCGGCTCTGACCACACGTTATAACGCAATTTGGTTGACTTCTCGCTGTTCCTTATATAGAACGTTCTATAAAAGGAACAGCGAGATAATCGAATGGATGAGCACTCACTAAGTACCCTAGGTCAGCATTTGCAATCCCTTCGCCAAGCGCGGGGCTGGTCACTCTCCTATCTAGCCAATGCCGCTGGCATTGCCAAATCGAATCTGTGCCGTCTGGAACAGGGTAATGGCAACCCCACCTTGGATACCATCTGGCGGTTAGCAGTACAGCTTAATGTCCCCTTCGGCACCCTGGTTGCGCCTATCTCTGTGCCTTTAGGTGAAGATGGCGTACAAGTTCAGTTAATTGACCAGGGAAAAGGCTCGCCTCAGGTAGATGCCTATTGGATGCGCTGCGCTCCCCATACCCTGCGCCACGCCGAAGCTCACACCCTGGGTACTCAAGAAACGCTGATCCTGATCAGCGGCTGGCTCGAAGTCGGCCCAGAAGGGACGGTTACTGCGCTAGCCCCTGGCGAAAGCATCACCTTTAGCGCTGATAAGCCTCACTTTTACCGCACCCAAGACCAAGAGGCCACCATGCTACTCACCATTACTTACGGCGAACAGGGGGATGCACCATGAGCCAAGTTATCAGCCACTCGCCGTGGCGCAGCGCGCTGCAAGGCGTGCAGGAAGCGATTCCGCTATTAGGCGGTTACATACCGGTGGCGCTATCGTTTGGTTTGGTGGCTAGCCAAGCTGGCTTTAGCACATGGGAAGCCACAGCTATATCGGCGCTGATTTACGCGGGTGCTTCGCAGTTTTTGTTTGTCGGCATGATCGCCACCGGCGCACCACTATGGTTGGTGGTAGCAATGACATTACTGATTAATGTGCGCCACGTGGTGTACGGTCCTAACCTAGCCGAGCTGCTGCCACGCAGCCGCCACTGGCCATGGCTAATGCACGGCCTAACCGACCAGGTATTTGCTCTGGCATTAACCAGGCTTCCGCAGCTGCCTGACGCGAAGCGCTTTAGCTGGTTTGTAGGTGCATCGTTACTGGCGTGGGGTGCGTGGGCAGTGGGCACTGCCGTGGGGGCTACCGCTGGCGAAGCATTTACCGCCCGCTGGCCGTTGTTGGGTGAAATTATGCCCTTCGCGCTGCCTGCCCTATTTCTCACCATGGTGGCTCCGCGTTTTACCGATAAACGCTGGGCAGTAGCAATGGGACTCACCATCATTGCTGCGCTGTGTTTAACGCTGACTGGATGGGGCAATGTTGCCATCCCATTGGCGGCCGCCTGTGGCGCGCTGTGCTTCTATCTGGTGAAGTTTGAAAAAAGGAGAGGAAGTAATGAGTAGCGCGTTGTGGTTAGCGGTGATGATATCCGCGATAGGTACGTTGCTGATGCGTGTAGTGCCTTTTCTATGGATGCAGCGCCGGATAAATAGCGAGACCGGTATTAACAATATGCCTCAATGGCTGAGTATTCTCGGCCCGCTGATGATCGCCGCTGTGCTCGGTGTTTCCATCGTGCCAGTGAGCCCGAGTGCCGTTTCATGGATTGCCACGGCTATCGGTCTTGCCGTCACATTGTGGGTATGGTCGCGGCTCCGCTCTTTGGGCTGGCCGGTCGCTGCTGGGGTGGCAGTATTTGGCATCGTAGAGGTGGGGGTAGCGCTAATATAACGCTACCCCACCTTACTAAAACGCTTTTGGAAACACTAATTGCGGTAAATACAGAAAGACGCTTGGCAGTAGTATCATGGCGATAATGATCGACATAATGAGCACTATTAGCGGTATTACTGCCATAAAAGCACGCGGCATGGAAACTTCGCCAATCTGTGTTGCGATAAGCAGGCAAATACCATACGGAGGCGTAATCAACCCTAGGGTGAGCGATAAAATCACTACCAGCGCCATATGGACCTGGTTGATATCAGCCGCGATACACAGCCCCTGAATAATGGGGAGGAAGATAATAACTGCTGTCACCGGGCTGAGGACTGTGCCAATTACTAACATGAACAGCATCACCAACAGCATGATGCCCACCCGCGATTGCGTTACGGTGAGGATAAAGTTAGCGACCTCCTGAGCGATCCCCAAGTACGAAATCAGCCACCCCATAATGCCTGCGGACGCGACAGCAAACATCGGTAACGAAAAGGCCACAACCGAATCTGACAAAATGCCGGGAAGCTGCCTAAAACGTATCGCTCGATAAAAAACAAAGGCCAGCAACACGCCTACCAAAACCGCTACCGAAGCAGCTTCCGTGGCAGTGAATACGCCTAGGGTGATGCCACCGAGAACCACTAGCGGCAGCACCATAGGTGGAGCAGCGGTGATCGCAGTACGCCCCATTTGGCGGAAAGAGAACTTACCCGTTGCTTTAATATCGTGCTTTCTCGCGATGTAATACACATAGCCCATCTGCATCAAACCGACGAGTATCCCTGGCAGAATGCCCCCCATAAACAGAGCACCCACGGATACGTTGCCAAAGGCACCGTAAATTACCATGAGAATCGAGGGCGGAATGATCCCCCCCAGCACGGACGATGCGGCCGTCAATGCCACAGCAAACGGCGCGGGATAGCCCGACTTCTTCATAGCCGGAATGAGTACCGCCCCCACGCTGGCAGTATCTGCAGCTGCAGACCCCGAAAGGCTGGCGAACATCATGGATACCATGACATTGATGTGGCCCAGGCCGCCGCGGACATGCCCAACAGTACTATCCGCAAAGCGTAGCAGACGGTCGG
Organism: Halomonas sp. 3D7M; assembly: GCF_014897885.1. Classification (NCBI taxonomy): domain Bacteria; kingdom Pseudomonadati; phylum Pseudomonadota; class Gammaproteobacteria; order Oceanospirillales; family Halomonadaceae; genus Halomonas; species Halomonas sp. 3D7M. The sequence continues at coordinate 64,024 of NZ_JABUZF010000079.1, forward strand.
TGATGCCCCCGTCGTTCATCAGCCGCCCTAACAGTAGGAAGAAAGGCACGGCCAGTAACGGGAATGAGTTAATGCTGGCAAACATCTGATTAACGACCGATGTTAAGGGCAGCCCCAATTGCATGATCGTCAATATGGAAGCCAAACCAATCGCAAAAGCGATAGGGACACTTAGGCCGATAAGAATCAGAAAACTGCCAATCAAGGTAATCAATGGACTCATGATTCGGGAGCCTCTCCACCATTGGCCGCATCTCTACCAGCACGCAGCTTGGCGATATCATCGCGAATAGTCTCAATAGAAAATAGCAACATGGAGATACCTGCTACGGGGATCGCGGCGAACACATAGGCCATGGGCGTACCTAACGCTACCGAGCGTCGGTTCCAGCCCATATCCACCAGTACATTACCGTGCACAATCAGTACATAGATCACGGGCAGACAGGCTAAGCTACCGAATAAGCGTAATACCCGCTGAGTAATAACAAAGTTTGGAGGAAAAACGTCCACCACATAGTGCCTACGCTTACGTAGTGCAATGGCCGCGCCAATAAAGACCGCCCAAATGAAACATGCCATAGCGACTTCATCGGTCCACGATACTGATATTTTCAGGTAGTTACGTGCCACCACCTGATAGAGCACCGTTAGGATAAAGGCTGCAAACAGCGAGCCTGCGATAAATGTCAGGAGTTTCTCCAACAGATCGTTTATTTTCCGCATTTTTCTGCCCTTACATTGGCGCACTGCTTGCAGATGAGACACAAAGCAGCACGCCAAAGCGCTGATGGATCGCGGTTTACAGGTTGCGAATCGTGTCAAGCAGCTCAGTCAAACCACGTTCCTCAGCAAACTCGTCATGCAGAGGAACGACCGCATCAATGAAGGCCTGCTTGTCGACTTCGGTCACCGTTACCCCCAGATCATCGAATTCCTGAATAAACTCCGCATCGTACTCCACTCCTTTTTCAGTGCCGAACTCACCCGCATGCTGGGCCGCATTGAGAATGATGGCCTGATCCTCTTCCGAGAAGCGATTAAAGCGGTTCTCGCTGATGGAAATATGGCTCATCATCACCTGGTGCTCGGTTTTTGCATGATAAGGAGCTACTTCATAAAGGCGGCTTGAGTAATAGCCACTGATGGTACTTTCAAAGGCCCCCACTACGCCGGTTTGCAGGCCAGTGTAAATTTCTGTCCATGGTAGCGATGTCGTCAACGCACCGACTGATTGCCACATCTCAGCATCCAGGCGCGAGCCTGTGACACGCATCTTGATACCTTGCAGATCCGAAGGCTGGGTGACAGGTCCGGTATTGGTACTTAAATTGCGCGTTCCCCCTCCTGTCAGGCTCAACAACTTCAAGCCTACCCCTGACTCCTGCATAGCGTTGGCGAAGTAGTCAAACACGGGCGAGTCGGGAGAGGTGGCAGCCCGAAATTTATCCATATCTTCAAACAGATAATTAAGACTGAAAATTTCAAATTCAGGGGTATACGGCGAAATATTCATCACACCGCCAATGATCATATCGGTGGTACCGATACGAATCTCATCGACCATTGTCTGGTCATTACCCAATTGGCCACCTGGGAAAATCTGTACATCGATACGCCCATCGGTCGCTTCTGCTACTTCGGCTTTAAACGCTTCAGCAGCATCAATCCATGGGTGAGGAGCACTTACTACCGTGCCCAGGCGTAAGGTTTCTGCCATAGCAGGGGAAATAAAAAGCATGGAAGTTGCGGCTGCCAGGGCCAAGCGCGAAAACGTACGTTTTGTCATGGGGACGTTCCTCTTATATGTTTACTAGCGGTCTATGGGTGCTAACTGTCTAT